>CAZYQR010000149.1:0-6824 GCA_964649755.1 uncultured Maribacter sp.
CCTCCCTTTAGAAAAATGGAGCCTGCCTGCCGGCAGGCAGGGTGGCTCCGACTAGCGGAGGCGGAGGGTTTGAAGGCTCAAGCTATAGTCCCGTAAAGCAAGGTCAAGGATTTATACAAATAATTTGGGATTTCAAACTCCCCTTTCTCAGGCCCTAATTGTGATTGTATTTCATCCCCTTTATTTTTTTATAAAGAGGTGAGCTATTAAAAACTTTTCCAAATTATCCTAACTTTAAACCAAGCATTAAAATAATAATAGAATGAAGCACTTTCAGGTTGGCCAACAGATTTCATTAATTCTAGCAATATCTCTAACCTTAAGCTGTGCCAACAAAAATGAATACAAAATATCCGAAATTACTGAAAACCACCCTAATATAATCTGGCTGGTCGCTGAAGATCAATCCCCGGATTTCTTTCCTATGTATGGCGATAGTACCATTTCATTGCCAAGCTTAGCGACTTTAGCAACAGATGGAGTCGTTTTCGACAATGCGTTTTCACCTGTACCTGTTTGTGCTCCGGCAAGAAGTGCTTTAATTACGGGAATGTATCCTACAACTTTAGGAACCCACAATATGCGTACCCATGCTCCTTGGCGCGGTGAGAACAATAAGCCTTATCCAAACCTTGATATACCCAGTTATTCGCCAATTGTTCCAGAGGGCGTTAAAATGTTTACGGAATATCTACGGAAAGAAGGATATTATTGTGTTAATGGCCCAAAGGAGGATTATAATTTTGCAAAGACCGAAGCCGCTTGGGATGAAAGTAGTAAGGAAAGGCATTGGGGAAAAAGAAAAGAGGGCCAACCTTTTTTCGCTGTTTTTAATTTTGCTGTTTGTCACGAGTCCCAAATCTGGAAGCGGAGTAAGGACAGCTTATATGTTGATCCAGAATCTGTCCCCGTGCCCCCATATTTTCCCGATAACCCGGTAATACGCCATGATCTGGCGGTTAATTACAGTAATCTTAAGCGCTTGGACGATCAAATTGCCGAAGTAATAGGTCAATTGAAAGAAGATGGACTTTATGATAATAGCATCATTTTCTTTTATGGGGATCATGGCGGACCTTTTCCCCGTCATAAACGGGCATTATACGATACCGGAATCAAAGTGCCCTTAGTGGTGAAATTTGCTAAGAATCAAAAGGCAGGAAATCGAGATAATAGTATGATCAGCTTTATTGATTTTGCCCCAACGGTGCTTTCAATGGCGGGAATTGAGCCACCAAAGGTAATGCAAGGCAAAGCTCAATTTGGTGCATTTGAAGCACCAAAAAAATCAGCGAACACATTTCATTCTTCCGACCGTTTTGATGGCCTATATGATCGGTTGCGTGCGGTACGCTCAACACGGTATAAATATATCAAAAGCTTCAATACTCAAATCAGTCATGCCATGCCAGTAGCCTATCGGGAGCAAATGCCTATGATGCAAGAGCTGCGTGAACTATATGCTGCCGGTAAATTAAATGATAAACAATCAGCATGGTTACATCCAACTAAACCCGAAGAGGAGTTGTATGATTTGGAGAATGATCCTTATGAATTGGAGAATTTGGCAGATAGGCCCGATTTAAAAGATACTTTATTGCATTATCGAACTGTTCTAAATACTTGGATCAAAGAAACCAACGATCTTGGCCAATATCCTGAAGAAGATCTAATTGCACAATGGCTCCCTGATGGTAAACAACCTAAATTACCTCCATTAGAAATGGAAGAAAACGAATCAGGGATACGGCTTATATCGAAGAAATCGGATGCTACGATACTCTGGAAGCAATCCGAGGATGCTGCATGGAGTATTTATGACACCCCTCTACCTTTGGGCACCTATTTTGAAGCAAAGGCTGAACGTATTGGTTATTCGGATAGTGAAATTTTATTGAACAATTAGCGCTAAGTAATATGGTTCAAAGGAACTATTGCAATTCTTAAAATTAATTTTCAATCCCGATATTGTCCCCTTGAGGGGACAATACTTAAGGCCTATTTTATTCGCCTGAACATCAATAATCGTACATCGGCAGCCTGCTTTCCATTGATAGACAGCGCTTTTAATGTTAATTGACCCTTTCCTTTTTTTAGATTGATTTGCCCAAGTTTCATCGGAATAAAATCCTTCACATAAGATTCGATTCGAGGGTCACGGTCATTTTCCATTCCTGTAAGAGGTGGGTCATGGCCTCGAGTGATTTTCGTTTTGATTGTACTTTCCCCAAGACTCAATGCTATTGTTGAGCCTACGTTTTCAATCGCGCAGGTGTAATAAAGTTCCACCTCGAATTCACCATCGGCCAAAATTTCAACATCCCAGGTCATGGAATCCTCAAGACTTATCCAATTCGTAAAAAAAGTGTTGTTTGGGTGTCGGTTACTACGTTTAATATTCCCGTGTGGGATACCGTCTCTAGCGGGTATTTGGGTGTACTCATAATCTGGATGCCCCAATGTAAAAGGACGATTGTCAGACTCCTTTGAAAGTGGCGGCATTTCCGACAACCAATTTTTTTTCATCCTTTTCAGCGAATCGGTTAGTTCGGGGAATTGTAAAGATATATCAGTGGTCTGTCCATGGTCCTTTTGCATATCGTACAAATGGTCTTCATTATCCAAACGATACTTTTGGGTACGGATGCTAGTTTTCCCCCTCCAATGGTTAAATACCACTCGGGGCTTCCAATCAGGATTCTCATTGAGCAATAGAGGTGTCAGATCTCTACCATCAATTGGGTTTTTAGTGACATAATCAATGTTCGCCATACTCGAAAGTGTTGGCAATAGGTCTATAGCACTAGCAATTTGCGACACCGATTTTCCTGAAGGAATAGTATTCTTCCATTGAACAAAGAATGAAGTGCGTACCCCTCCCTCATCAGTAGATCCCTTTCTTCCCCTCATTCCGCCGTTCCAACGCCAACCATTGGGGCCATTATCCGATAAATAAATTACAATGGTATTCTTTTCGAGACTTAGCTCTTCAAGTTTTTTGGTAATTCTGCCTACATTATGATCAATATTTTCCACCATGGCCAAAGCAGCCTTGGTAAAATTCTCGTTTTCGATTTGAGTACCTTGATATTTCATTGGTAGATCTGAATTTTGGAATTTATCCCAAAATTCATCGGGTACTTGCATGGGACTATGGGGTGTATTATAGGGCAGGTAAAGAAAAAAAGGTTCCTCTTGATGCTTGCTTATGAATTCCAATCCATGGTCTGTAAGGTCATCTACCAAATAACCTTTCCCTTTTACGATCTTCCCGTTATGCTCTAACATTGGACTGAAATAGTTGCCCCAATGACCTGAGGTGAATCCATAATAATCCTCAAATCCATTGGCATTTGGGTGATAGGGTGGTTGCATGCCATTATGCCATTTACCATAGGCTGCGGTTTTGTAACCGGCCTTTTTAAATACTTTGGCAATGGTGGTTTCCCCAAGATTAATCCGTTCGCCACCACTAGAGGTTGCGTATACCCCCAATCTACTTGAGTGCCTCCCGGTAAGCAGTTCGGCCCTGGTAGGGGAACAAACGGGTTGTACATAAAAATGTTCAAAAGACACACCGTTCTTGGCCAAAGCATCAATATTTGGAGTTGAAAGATTTATATTTCCATTAAAACTTAGGTCGCCCCACCCTTGATCATCTGCCATTATTATGATGACATTGGGCTTCTGTTTTGAAACGTTCTTTTCCTTGATT
Organism: uncultured Maribacter sp.; assembly: GCA_964649755.1. Classification (GTDB taxonomy): domain Bacteria; phylum Bacteroidota; class Bacteroidia; order Flavobacteriales; family Flavobacteriaceae; genus Maribacter_A. Next base: position 3,716 of record CAZYQR010000149.1, read on the forward strand.
TTCTCAGAACAAGAAAATCCAATCAAAGCCAAACAAAGTAGCACAACTTTTCCCATATTAATTCTCTTTTATGGCCAATCCTACCATGGAGTCTGCTGTCCCATAATATAAGAACCATTTATCTTTAAAAAAGACCAATCCCTCGATGAAAGTTGTTCCCGCTTTGTACTGACCTGTTATTTCATGTGGCAAATCCGGACATATAAAAGGAGTTTCCAATCGGGCTAAAACTTTTGTCGGTTCATTCTTATCAAAAAGGACCTGTCCACCACAATAGGTGCCTTCAGCCACTTTGGTAGTTGCTCCTTCACCACTTAAATTTTTTCCATTATAAAGTAGTAAGATTCCATGTTCCGTATAAATTGCAGGAGGGCCAGGTTCTGTCAAATGACTATCGAATTCATTTAAAGACGGTTTGAATACATGCATGAGTTCTCCGTTTTGTTCAATTACAGGCTCCCAATCGATGCCGTCATCTGAAAGTGCTAAATTCACAAAAAGTTCACCCCAATACATATGGTATTTACCGTTTATCTTTTTTGCTATCAATCTTCCATCAACCAGTTCGGTGACAATGGAGCCAGATTTACTCCAAATGTCCAAGAATTTGCCATCATGGGCATTTTCAAAAACAGGGCCGTGTTTGGTCCAATTCTTTAAGTCTTTTGATGTAGCACTTGATAAGCGGGCTACCTCTTTATTCCAGCTTGTATAGGCCATTATATAGGTGCCTTCTGGGGTTTCGACAATTCTGGGATCTTCTATACCTCCTGGTTGGTCCCATTTGCTGAATGCATCATTGTCCGGATAGAGAACTGGTTCTGGAAATTTGGTAAAATTTATACCATCGGTACTGTAAGCAAGACCTATTCGTGAAGTTCTTCCTCCTAAAACAGCAGCAGGATTATCTTCGGCCCTAAATAACATAAAAACCGTATCGTTTCTTACAATGGCCCCAGGATTGAAAACATCGGCCTTTTGCCATTGTACAGCTTTTTTTGTTATTGGGTCTATAAAGGAATAGCTGGAATCGGCTACCATTATAGGGTTGATTTCGGTTTTATTAAATCCGAGCATCCACTTTTCTTTTGGTGCGTCATTCTTTGATGCTGTTGTTGATTTTTCTTGTTTACACGATAATAGGCTTATTGTGGCAACAATTAGAAATAGAGCTCTTAAATTCATAATATTTTAATTTAAATTCTGCGACTTTGGTTATAAACGAAACAAAGAAATATATGTATCTTGAGCCTTCGGTTTATTATCTTTTAAAGATAAGGGATTCAATGTATCAACATGAAGAATGGGTAGATTTATTTTATTTTGTAGCTTGATTTTAATTGTTGGATGCAAAGAGAATCCAACTAAAAAGAATACTGAATCATCCATAGGTGTTAAGACCGCTGATACTGTCAAAATTGAAAAGGTCATAAAGAAGAAATTCAGAACTTTTGAGGGTTTAGCCGATTCTACTTTTGTGCGATTGGCAGACTTCAGTGATGGTTTTGCCTATGATATGCGATATGCCACCAAAAACAATTTCCTAAAAGAACAGGTATATGATTGCGCAGAATGCTATACTCGTGTGAAGACTGCGAAGGCCCTAATGGAGGCGAATAAGGAATTTGAAAAGAAGGGTGTGAAGATTAAATTCTTTGATTGTTACCGACCAAATTCTGTACAATATAAAATGTGGGATATTGTTCCAAATCCACAATATGTGGCAAATCCTGTTAAGGGTTCAATTCACAATAGAGGAGGTGCGGTAGATATAACCTTGGTCACTTTGGCGGATGAGGAATTGGATATGGGCACTGATTTTGATTACTTTGGTAAACTAGCTTATCATGATAATCTTGAATTGCCCAAAGAAATTCTGGAAAACCGAAAGTTACTCAAAGAAACCATGGAAAACCATGGATTTTGGTCTATACGGACAGAATGGTGGCATTATAATCTCTCAACAGCTTCAAACGATAAAGTAGCCGATTTTAAATGGAATTGCGAATAAGAAATCAGATATATCATGAAACAAATTTTCACAATAGTATTAATATTTGCAACTCCTTTTATTATGGCTCAAAATGTTGTTATTTCTTTATGGCCAGAAGGGAAGATACCAAACCGAATTGAAACTAATGAAAAAGAAGTTCACGAGATAGAAGGAATTCTTAGAATTAGTAAAGTGCAAGAACCAACAATTGAAGTCTATCTACCTTCAAAATCAAATGCTACTGGCAAAGCAATGCTTATTTTTCCTGGTGGGGGTTATGGTATTTTGGCTTATGATTGGGAAGGTACCGATATAGCCAAATTTTTGAATGGAAAGGGAATTGCAGGTATTGTGGTAAAGTATCGGTTACCTTCGTCAACTAGTCAAACAGATAAGCATAACGTGCCACTAATTGATGCCCAACGCGCTATACGATTAGTTCGCAGTAGGGCAGAGGAGTGGAATATCAGCAAAGATGAAATTGGGATTATCGGATTTTCAGCAGGGGGCCATTTGGCATCAACCTTGGGGACACATTTCAATGAAAAGGTTTATGAGCCCATTGATGGGGTTGATGAACATAGCGCCCGACCTGATTTTATGGCGCTGGGTTATTCTGTTATTTCTTTTGGAGAGATGACCCATGGTGGCTCAAAAACGAATTTGATAGGGGAGAATCCTAAACCGGAAAGTGTGATTCATTTTTCTAATGAAAAACAAGTAACAGAAAATACTCCTCCTACCTTTTTATTCCATGCGACAGACGATAAGGCTGTGCCTGTTGAAAATAGCTTGATGTTCTATCAAGCCCTAAAAGACAATAATGTTTCTGCAACCATGCACATTTACCCTACTGGCGGTCATGGTTTTTCATTGGCCCGGGACAATGTGCATTTAAGAGGTTGGACAGAACGTTTGTTCGAGTGGATGGAAATTTTAGAATAATTCAGAGTTTTTTTCTTTGTTAAATAGAAGTAAATCTCTTCAACTTTTATATTTTTGCAATCCAATTTCGGGATGTAGCCCCTCGGCTACGCTCGGGACAGGCTCCGTCCGATAACAGGACTGCTTATAATGCGGTACTAATGGAGTTTGTAGTTTGATTTAAGGAATTTT
>CAZYQR010000150.1:0-6808 GCA_964649755.1 uncultured Maribacter sp.
CGCCATATAAAACGCTCCTAAAATAGCACCACCCGATAAAAGATGAATTACCGGGTTAGCATACTGTTCAGCGTCTGCTAACCAGAAAATACCTGTCATAGATCCCAATGTCGCTAATACAGTAACTGGAATATGCCATGAGATTACCTTTCGAATGATCAGATATATTCCACCAATAATTAGTGCCAATGCCGACATTTCACCAATTGAACCACCTGTAATACCTAAAAGCATATTTGTACTTGTAGGTATTTTGGCTCCTATTTCGGTCATGGTTTCGCCAAATTGTAATCCATCTTTAATAATTCCCAAAGTTGTTGCCCCCGTTATCGAGTCTACTAACGATATATTATTTTCTACTGCTGTGGGCCATAGCGTCATTTGAACCGGAAAACTAACCAGTAAGAATACCCGACCAACCAAGGCAGGATTAAAAACATTGAATCCCAGACCACCGAAAGAGAGTTTTGCTATCCCGATTGCGACCAAACTACCAACAATTGTCATCCAGATGGGTAGTCCGGCAGGAAGATTGAATGCCAACAAAATCCCAGTTAACAAGGCCGATCCGTCACTAATAGTAACTGCGATCTTCATTAGGTGTTTTTGAATTAAATACTCGAACAATAAGCACGAAAATATTGCCACTGTAGTGGTAATCAATGCATTGATTCCGAAGACGTAAAGGGCGACTAAAAATGATGGAATCAGTGCAATTACGACATCGTACATTAATTTTTTTGCAGTTCTGTCGGAGTGCACATGCGGCGAGGCTGAGATAATAATTGGGGGGCTATCCATGCTTAATTTTTAGAGGATTCCAATTTTTTAGTAATATTTTTTCCAAACCGTATATAATCCAATAACGGACGGTGAGATGGGCATACATAACTGCATGATCCACATTCAATACAAGTCATTATATCTTCTTGGGCGGCTTTTTCGTACATCCCTTTTTCCGAAAGATTCATTAAAAGGTGAGGTTCCAATCCCATAGGGCAGACATCAACACATTCGCCGCATCGAATACAATTTTTTTGTTCGCCCCTGCTAGCTTCATCTTCAGGAATTATCAAGATACCCGAAGTCCCCTTGGTTACAGGTACATTGGTATTCTTTATGGCCTTGCCCATCATGGGACCACCATTCACAATTTTTCGTGTTCCTTCCGGTAAACCACCAACTTCAGTGATCAAGTCACTTATGGGAGTTCCGATTTTAACCCAAAAATTAGAAGGGTCCCTTAATTTTTTACCTGTAACGGTAACAACACGCTCGATTAAGGGTTTATTATGTTGAATGGCTTGGTAAATGGCATAGATTGTACCGACGTTGTTTACGACCACTCCAACATCCAGGGGTAACCCGTTTTTGGGCACTTCTCTTTTTAAAATGGCCTTAACCAATTGTTTTTCACTTCCCTGTGGGTACTTGACTTTTAATGCCGCTACCTGGATCTCTTTTTCGCTTGAGGTTAGTCTTTTAAAGATTTCGATAGCATCTCTCTTATTACTTTCTATGCCGATAATTGCTTTATTGACATGTAAGGCGTGCATCAAAATCTTTATGCCCACAATTATTTCTTCAGCCTTTTCGAGCATTAATCTATGGTCCGCTGTCAAGTAAGGCTCACACTCGACTCCATTGATCAAAAGGCAATCCAATTTTTTGTCTTTGACATTTAGTTTAACATGTGAGGGAAAAGTTGCCCCTCCCAAACCAACAATACCATAATCAGAAATAAGTTTTACAATTTCTTGAGGCTCTAGGGATATTTCCTTTTTAAGCGGATATTCGATTTCCTGAAAATTGGATTCGTTTTTAGCATCGGTACGGATGACAATACATTGCTTCTTATATCCGCTACTATCGACGATCATATCTAGTTTAGTCACCGTTCCCGCCACAGGGGAATGAATGTTGGATGAAACAAAGCCACTCGATTTGGCAATTACCTGACCTATTTCAACCTTATCTTTTCTATCAACAATAATCTCAGCAGGAATGCCAATATGCTGTGATATTGGCACATAAACGACTTTTGGTACTGGCAGTCTCTTGATGCTTTTTGCTGAAGTAAGTTTGTTTTCAGGAGGATGTATGCCTCCTTTTGGAAATGTCTTAAGCATCTTTTTCTAGGTTTGTCGATTTTATTTCACCAACAAGATCAACTTTTGGTTTTTTAACTTTCTTTGGCGGGAAATTAGTCTCAATTATGGAATGGGTTGGACAAACGGGGACGCATTTTCTACAAAGGGTACAATATTCCGGGTCAATATAAGCTAGGTTGTTTACCATCGTAATGGCGTCTTTAGGACAAACCTCTTCACATTTAGAACAACCTATACAGGCAACTGAACATGCCCTTTTTGCAATACCTCCCTTTTCCTCATTTAAGCAGCCAACAAAGATTTTAAGGTCTCTTTTTTGTTTAGGACGCATTTCGATGATTTCACGAGGACATGCTTCGGCACACATACCGCACGACGTGCATTTATCGGTGATGACCACAGGTAAGCCTGTAGTTTCATCCATGTACATCGCATCGAACTTACAGGCTATGACACAATCACCATCGCCTAAACAGCCATATTGACAATCGGTTTCGCCGCTATAGATCATAGCTGAGATTGCACATGATTTTGGACCTTGGTATTCGGTTGTCTTAGGTCTTACATCACAAGCTCCTTGGCATCTTACCACTGCAACCGTCGGGTCTTTTTCATTTACTTGTTTTCCTAAGATATCGGCAACCATTTTCATGACATCATTTCCTCCAACGGGACAAAACAAATCTGAGATATCATCGGTAGTGACCAGTTTTTCAGCAAAGGATTTGCATCCAGGAAAACCACATCCGGCACAATTGGCAGCAGGCAAAAGATCTTCAACCTCGGCAATCAATGGGTCTTCATACACATAAAACTTTTTTGAGACCACAAACAGCACCAAAGCTGTTATAGCTCCCAAAGAAACCAGTAAAAGAACACTATATAGAATAGAATCTGTCATTCTTTGTTAAATTTTTAGAATCGAAATTTTAAAGGTTTTTTTAAAAACATTTCGCATAACATAAAGCATCGTATAGTAAGGAACCAAAATCAGAAGTGATAGTATACCAGCCACCCACTCTATAAGAAAAGGAGTAGCAATCAACAAGGTTGTGAGCATGAGAAGAAAAGGAAAAATATAGGCCCAGAATACCGCTTTTAAACCTAATCCTTTCTTTAAGACCACATTTACATGTTCATTCAATTTAAAGGAATTGCCAGAATTGGGTATTTCAACCTCTTTGGATGCCGAATCAGAGATTCCACACGTGCCTTTGGCGCGACAGGATTCACAATGAACATTCTCATCTAATGAGACTATAAACGCACTGCCACTCATTTTAGAAATTACACCAGAATGTATGTATACATCTGTATTCGATAGCTTGGTACTCATTTATTATGCTATTTGTCTCCAAATCAGGTAGTAAAATTAAGATTTTCATGAAGCGTAATTTATGACTTATGTCAGGAATTAAAATTGTCATTTATCGTATGAATTGATTAGACCATGATTATAAAGGCTTTACAAGCACTAGAGCTATTGGCGACGAGGCTTTAAATATGAAGTTGTTTGCTTTGAAGATATAAACTCCTAACTAATAATGGATTTAATCCCGATTACTTGATATCTACCAATTCTAACAAAAAAGGATTATTTCGTTTTTAATGCATCTAAGGTTGAGATCATAAGTCAAAAGAATATCTACTATAGATATGACAGCATAAGTCCCATAGGAAAAAAGGAGTAGGCTTTACTATCTGAATTCTTCCATCATCAATTCAGAAGGTTCTGTCTCTAATAATCTCATTCTATTTCATTATCAATCAATTGTATTATTGACTCGATTTCGTTAATTATATCATTATAAACCTCGTCTTTTTCAAACGTTATACTATGGGTTAAGACAAAGAGATTCTCAAATACAAGCCCATATAAATACTCCTCATTTTCAACTTTGCTCGTAGACAATCGTATGTTTGGAATTATTTCAGGAACTATTGACATTATCGCATCGAAATGAATGGTCTCCATTCTATTCATATAAAAATAAGTTTCTTCCAATCGTCTTATTTTTTCAATAATTTCAGGGTTTCTAAGCAATTTCACATCACCGCTATTTACCATTGTTTCATAAATATTGCCTTGACCATCAAAATCAGAATAATCTATAAGGTTCACTGCAATTTTACCTAAACTATCTTTTTTACTTTTGTCATTCGCTTGAATTAGTTTTATGGCGTAGCTGAATTGTTTGTTAAGTATGATATTGTCCTCTAATACTGATGCAATATTGTCTGCATCATCCAATAGCTGTTGTTTTGTATTGCGATAAAAGTTTAATTCTGCTTTTCTCTTGGATTGCCCCTCATTCCAATTGTTAATACTTAAGGCAATGAGGATTCCAATAACTACAAGAACAATCTCCCCAATGGCGTATTGTAGGTACCTGCCTGCCGACAAGGCAGGTTTACCTGTTTTACCCTTATTTAAAAGGTCTTGTCTATTTTTTCTAAAAAAATTTATCATACGCCAGGTGTTAGCATCGGTTAAACATATAAATAGTAGTGGCAATTATCATCTAAATAAAGCTATTTTCTGAGTTCTTTCAAAACCATTTCTGCTATTTGATAATGGCAATGGGTCATCGGATGCCATTCATCGTACCAAAGGTATTCCTTCGGGTTTGGATATTTATAGGTATCATCTTTCCAAGGGGCATTTTTGAAGTCATTTGCATTTACAAGATCGTTCATGAAAGAATAGATATCTATAAAATAGATTTTAATTTCAGGATGAGTTTTCCTCAATCCTGCCTCTTGGTCAAAAAGCATATTATACAGATCTGAATTGAATTCTTTGGTCAATTTCTTTACCTCAGGAACAAGATCATGGTATTTGGTCGTGGGGCCATAGCCCAGCGATATTGTAAGGTCAAAATTATTGAAGACTACCAAGTTTTTCGCGCCTTTTTCTATGAGTTTGATAAGCCCGTTTCTAATGTTCTTAACGGAATTTGCTGGGTCGTCTTTGGCATCCCAATAGTCGTTAACGCCAATCCAGACCGTGACTAGGGTTTCTTCTGCATCAGAAATCTGTTCGTACTTGTCTACTTGCCAATTGAATCCGGACCAATCATAACCCATAAAATGGCCATTATCCGTTCTAGCTCCGCCCCAAGCTCTATTGTCCAGTACTTCACATCCAAGTAAATCTTTAAGATGTTCTACCCAAACTTTACCGTTGGAGTCTCTATTGAAGCCATGCCCATCAATATGGCCATTGTCGGTGAAACTGTCGCCGAAGGCCACAATAGATTTAAAATCTTGGGAATTTATGGTAATAGGGAAAACAGTAAGAATCAATAGGTAAAAAAGTGAAACTCTCATAATAGTATCGTTTTGAAGGTTAGACAGTGGTTTCAAATGGTAAAATAAGCCTTGAGCTTTAAGTACTGACATCAAGGATATTAAAGATAATAATTTAGAAATTATGGAGAAGTGATGAAGAGATAAGACAATTATTGTGCTCTGGTGTTTACTCCTTTTATTTCTTTTTCGTGCGTAGTCTTTTTATTTAGGTTTTTGTTTCAATCAAATTGCTACAATCTAATATTATACCGCACTTTCAATAAAATCTGCTGATTCTGTAAGACCCAATTGTTCGCAATATCATCATCAAGCGTATTGTGGTTAAATACAAGAATAACATCGCCTAAAGGTGAGAAAATCCAATGGACCCTTAGGTTTACACCCAGTGTTCTACTGACCGTATCGTATTGTAGATAGCTATTTAATTGCAAATCTGAATTAACATTGAACCGTACACGTGAACCCACCAATGTTTGTTCAAAATCACCCCATGGTAAACGGCCTATATTCCGAACTCCGTTAAATTCAAATCCCAAGAGAGAACTAGGATTCCAATTCAATTGCAATTCCAGTTCATCTAAATGGCCGTCATAGAAAGAACCAAACCACCAGGTAGCCTGCCCATTTAATCTGCGTTTTGCCGCAAATTCGGCTTCTAGCCGGTAGCGCATAAAATGATATTCGCCCTCGGGAATGGTCACATTTTCAGCAATATCAAAGGGAATAAGGATATTCTCCCCAGTTGGTCTTACATTCATTTCTATACGATCGCCGCTTTCCAGTCGCCAATTTATTGGAGCAGTAAATACGTTATACGATTGCCACCCGCCATCAATGTTACGAATGTAGGTTCCGAAAAGCTGATTGAACATTTGGCGTACCCATGGCCATTTAGGTCTGGGAGCAAAGGTGGCTCCCAGGCGCATATAGTGAACGCCTTTTCTAGGCACAAATCCTAAAGAGGGGTCAAATTGCTCCCCTATGCGAGAATATACCAAAGCTGCATCCCATTTATCATTGGGGTAATCAATTTTGAATCCAAAGGCTGATTTGTCATCCATCAAATCCGCCCTATCCGTATATAAGGCCCAAGCTCCAGCAATAAAATTCTTATCCCCATTGAATCTTGTGGTCTGATAGGTAAAATCAGCCCCAGACATCCAACTTCCATCCCGATTCAAGGGGTCACCAACCGAAGCAATAAAGCCCACAGAGCTCTCTCTTAGCACATTTTGACGTACCCGCATTACGCCCATATTAGTGGCGCCATATGGCTGCCCATCAGATTCAAATGATTTGGTCCGTACTCCTAATCCACCGAAAGCAGTCTTACCAATCCTTCCATTTAGCTTTGCTCCTGCCAAAATAGGGACTTCATTAGAACC
>CAZYQR010000151.1:0-6776 GCA_964649755.1 uncultured Maribacter sp.
TACGGCCCAACAAAAAAAATGGACACTCGAAGAATGTGTATTCTATGCCGTTGAGAACAACCTGACTGTAGAACAATTTGAATTGGATTTGGAGAATGCCAAAATTGATAAATCGGATGCTTTGGGTAATTTTCTCCCTAACCTGAATGCTTCGACATCTGGATCAAGTAATACAGGTTTTTCAATAAATCCAACTACAAACCGCCCAACGAATAATACAGCATATAATGTAAATGGTGGTATTAATTCAAATGTGACCTTGTTTAATGGCCTTAGGAACATTCATCGAATGAATCGGGCCAAATTAAGTGCGATAGCCAGTCAATACCGATTGGATGATTATATTGATGATATTAGTTTGAATGTGGCTAATTCCTATTTACAGGTACTTTCGAACAAGGAGTCCTTGAAGGTATTTAGGGCCCAATATGCGGTAACCGAACAAGATCTAAATCGCACCAAGGAATTGGTTGAATCAGGTGTTGTACCCAAAGGTGATCTGCTTGAAATTGAAGCGACAGCTGCAAACCAAGAACAGCAAATTGTTAATGGCGAAAGTTTGGTGTTGATTTCTAGAATCAGCTTGGCACAATTACTTCAGATTACCGACTATGAGAATTTTGATATTGCCGAAGAGTCTTTTGATATTCCACCATCGGATATCCTTAATAATTCAGCGAAAGTGATTTTTGATAAGGCCCTTGGTTTTAGAAACGATATCAAGTTTTCCCAGGCGAATGTAGATTTGGCTAAGAAAGACTTGGATATTGCTAAAAGTGAAGTATACCCTACACTAGGTGGGTTTTTTAATTATGGGACCAGGTATTCTGATATCACCACTATTCCTAGTGGTACTGGAGTGCCTTTCACCCCAAGTTTCAAAGATCAATTATGGATTTTTGATGGGATATCATATGGTGTGCAATTAAGCGTGCCCATATTCAACGGGTTCAGTACCAAGAACAATATCCAAAGGTCAAAAATCAGCCTTAAAAAGTCCAAACTTCAGTTCGAGCAGGATAAATTGGATTTGGAATCGAACATTCAACAGGCTTATGTTGATGTCACTTCTTTTTTCAAGGCTTATGAAGCGGCTGAGAAAACTTTGGAAGCAAGACGATTAGCCTATCAATATTCCAAGGAAAGATTTGATGTTGGTTTAATGAATGCCTTCGATTATAGTCAGGCACAGTCCAGAGTTGATAACGCCGAGGCAGATGTTATACGAACAAAATATAATTACATCTTTAGACTTAAAATATTGGAATTCTATTTTGGTATACCCATTTCGTTGAATTAAACGATTGATATTGCAATAATAAAGAACCCATCATTTTAAAAAGTGATGGGTCTTTTCTTTATATACCCAATAGCCATATCTTTGCCGGCTATGGCATTGATCCTGAATTTAGAGACCGCGACCACCAACTGTTCCGTCAGTATTGCCAAAGATGGCAATCTGTTGGCCATAAAAGAACACAATACGCCTAATTATTCGCATTCTGAACAATTGCATGTATTTATCCAAGAAGTCTTAAAAAAGGCTTCGTTTACAATGAATGATTTGGATGCTGTAGCGGTTAGTAAAGGACCTGGTTCATACACAGGTTTACGTATCGGAGTTTCGGCCGCTAAAGGATTGTGTTTCGCATTGAATGTTCCATTAATCTCAATACCCACTTTGTCAAATATGGCCGAACAGGCTAGAAATTCAAAAATGGATTATATTATTCCTGTATTGGATGCCAGAAGAATGGAAGTGTATTCCGCCGTTTTTGATAATTCCCTTTCCCAAGTTAGGGAGACCCGTGCCGAGATTATTGACCAGGATTCCTTTCAAGAGTATATACCAAAAGGGACGATTTTGGTAGTGGGCAGCGGGGCTGAGAAATGTAAGGCACCATTGGTTGACTTAAACCTTGTATTTGATACTGCGGTAGTGCCCTCATCAAAAGAAATGTGCCGACCATCTTTCAATAAGTTCAAAGAAAACGATTTTGAGGATGTTGCTTATTTTGAACCCTATTATTTAAAGAATTTTATGCTGCAGGGTAAGAAATAGCGTTTAATAAATTGACTCGGACTTGTCAGTGAATAAAAAAACAAAGTGTAAAGTGTCCTTATAGGGCGCTTTACACTTTGTTTTTAATAGCATTATTTTACTTCAAATGTGATTTTTACATTTACGCGAAAATCTGATATCTCTCCATCTTTTACGCTTGCACTTTGATCTTGAATATAAACGGAACGAATGTTTTTAACGCTTTTTGATGCATGCGAAACTGCTTTTTTTGCGGCATCTTCCCAACTTTTATCGGAATTGGCCATTACTTCGATTACTTTTAAAACTGACATAATTAGTGTATTTTATTGTTTCCTTAAAGTTAGCAAATAAAAAGAAGAATGGCTAGTGTAAAGGGTGAAAATCAACCGTTCAAAGCAACCACTTCGTTCACCTTATCACCCATCATATTCTTGAGCATGGTTTCTATGCCATTCTTAAGAGTGAACGTTGATGAAGGGCAGCCACTACAAGCTCCTTGTAGAATAACATTCACTGTTTTACTCTCAGCTTCGTAAGACTGAAAAAGAATATTGCCACCATCACTTGCAACGGCAGGTTTCACATATTCCTCAAGAATGTCAATGATTTGTTTAGATGTATCATCCAAAGCTTCATTGTTCAACGGGGCATTTGGACTTTCAGTACTTTTTAGTGATATACTGTTTTCAGAAACCACTTCATTGTCATTGGCTAAAAAGTCCCTCACGAATTCGCGCAGTTGCATGGTTATATCATCCCATTCGGCAACATCGAATTTGCTTACAGAAACGTAATTCTCATCAAAAAACACTTCCTTGACGAAGGGTAATTGGAATAATTGTGACGCCAATTTGGAGTCTTTCGCTTCATCAATATTCTTGAACTCGAATGCTGTAGGTACAATACGTATGTTCGATACGAACTTCATTACTGCCGGGTTAGGAGTTACTTCTGCGTAAACCGTAACCGGAACCTTTTTCTCTTGGGATTCTTCGATAACAATAGCTTCTCCAGAATTCAAATAATCAACAAGTTGCTGTGCAACCTCATCTTTCACATCGGCCCATTCAATAATATCAAAGCGTTCAAGCCCAATAAAGTTACCTGATATATACACTGTTTTGATGAAAGGAAGATAGAATAGCTGTTGTGCCAAAGGGGAATTCTTGGCCTCATCTATATTTTTAAATTCGTAATTATTGTTTTTGGTAATGAAATGGTTGGTCTCAAATTTTAGAACCGCTGGGTTATTGGTTTGCTTAACCGTTATCGAGTACTCTTTCATACAAATTAGTTTTTTCCAAAAATACAAAGTTATTCCTAGTATATTGCTATATAATAATGTTGCATTTAAGCCGTTATATTTTATGTTTAGTCGATATTAAATAGAAATTCCCAACATCTATATGAAACTTAGGTTATTACTAATGTTCACTTTAATAGCTTTTGGCTTTAAGTCAATGGCTCAGGAAGGCATCCCTGTTTATTTTGATTATTTATCAGATAATTACTATTTGGTACATCCTTCAATGGCTGGAATAGGTGAGGGGGGTAAAATAAGGGGGACCATTAGAGAGCAGTGGTTTTCTGTAGATGAGGCACCCAACCTGCAAACACTCAACGCACATTTTAGATTAGGAGATAGCCCAAGCGGGGTTGGTGCCATTTTTTTTAATGATTCCAATGGATATCATTCCCAAACTGGTTTGAAATTAACCTATGCCCATCACCTAAAATTAGGTGGTGATGTCCGATTTTTAAATCAGCTGTCATTTGGACTTAGTGGTGGTATTTTGCAGAGTAGCTTGGATGAATCGGAATTTCGTTCAGTGATTCCCGATCCCATAATAACTGGTGCCAATAATAGCGTGAGTTATTTTAATGTGGACTTTGGCATGTCTTATAACCTAATGGATTTTTATGCCCATTTTTCCGTTTTGAATGCTTTGGGAAGTGGCAGGGATTTATATACGGCAATAGAGTTTGATAACCTTACAAGATATCTACTGTCTGCTGGTTATATATTTGGCAAAAACGAATGGCAATATGAACCTTCTGTATTATTGCAGTTAACTGAATTTACGGAGGAAAAAACGATTGATATTAACGGAAAGGTGTATAAAGATGTGGATTTTGGAAGAATTTGGGGTGGAGTTTCTTATCGAAGAAGTTTTGATGGTGCCCAGTTCTTGGTAGATGGTTCTTTTGGTGAACAGCGTTTAGAATTGATTACACCGATTATCGGAGCGAACATTAATAACTTTATGGTATCGTACAATTATTCTTATCAAATGGGTGACATTCGTTTTGATGATGGCGGTTTTCACCAGATTACCATAGGTTATGATTTTGGTCAGTCAGAGCGAAGATACGATTGCTATTGCCCAGCTGCACAGTAAATTTACCTTACACTAAACGCCATACGCAATTTTTGAAAAGGTATAGCGTATAGCGCAAAGCGAAGTGCAAACATTCTATTCCCATTTATAATTTTTCTTTTCGGCTTGTTTTTTTATGGCCTCGAGCATGGCATTTTCCAACTCACCTTTCGCATTTTCTTTTTGGTTTTTTGCAATGAAAGCCTCACGTTTTTCATTAAGCGCTTTTATTTCTTTTTGAATTTTGTTGCGTTCAACCTTCTTTTCTTCAATATAGTTTTCTATTTGGGTTGTTGATTTATTCTTCAATGCTGCAGGCAATTGGTCTTTTTTGATTTTGGCAATCTCAAAATCTTTGTCCTCAGAGGCATCCACCAAGTCCCATGACGAATTCTGATATAATCTAGAACTTTTGCTTACAGCACGTTTTACGGCAACCGCTTCTTCCATTTCCATGGCATTATCGTCTTGTGTTGATTGTAGCTCCATTTTTGATGCTCCCATTGCCCCATACCCAATATAAGTGCTGTTCAATTTTGAATTCAGTTTTATGATTATATCGTCATAGGGCGTATCAATATGTACCACATGCCTGTTGTGGTCTATCGCCATGTATTCTCCTCCGGTCATGGTAGCACCTCTTTTCCAATGGGTATTAATACCTTGCTGATAATCGCCACAGAAAATGGTGTTAATGATCACATCTTTCTCTTCTGCATTGGTAACGGCATCCTTATAGTTCAATTTGCCTTGTGTAAAAGGTTCGTTTCCGGCAATGAAAATCATTTTTAAGTTATCTGGGTTTTTGCCCCAATCCAATTGCTTTAATGAAGTGTGAATGACCTGTCCGCAATATTCTTCACCTCCGTTTGTAGTCAAGGAAAATAGCTTTTCTGAGATTTCATCCAAATCATTGCTAAAATCGAGAACCTGTTGAATATAACCTTCACGGGATGATAGATCATCATTGCCATACTGGTAGAGCGCTATTTGTAAATTGGGTCTAGAATCGTTGCCACATTTGGCATGGGTAAATTTGTTCACGATATCCCAGAGTTGCGATTTAGCTTGATTTATCAATCCGTCCATGCTGTTGCTCGTGTCTAATAGTAAAGCAATCTTCACAGTATTATTGGAATGTCTTTTATGGGTTTCGCTGAGTTTCGCTTCTGCGATGATAGGTTCCTTAATCGTTTGTTTTGGTGTTAATTCACAACCATAAGTTGTATTAACGGTGAGTGCTAAAAGGCACATTGCTAAGAGTTGTTTTGAATTTTTCATTGCTGATTTCTTTAATGTTTATAGGGTAAAAGTAGGTTCAAACTATTTCCCAAAAAACCTAGAATGAGTTAAGTGTACCTTTGAATGAGTTAATGGGTCAGCTTGCTTCGTAAACGATGAAATTTGAATGAATTAAGTGCTGTTTGGGGCTTTTGGGTATTTTTAAATGCCACTTAAATCAGCTAAGTTTACGTTGTATTTAAAGAATAATGAATAAGATTTGCCACATAACAATTGTATTTCTACTAGGTGCTATTGCCTGTTTTTCACAGGATTTGGATCGCGCTGCCAAAGTACAGATAGCGGGTTCTGTAAAAGGCCAGGAAAACAACACACCTATTTCAGGCGTTGAGGTTTCAACACAATCGGGTGAATATACCTTGACTGATGGGTTGGGAGAGTTTAAGATTTCTGCCTCCATTGGTGATGAATTGATATTTGAGAGTGCACAATTTGAAACAGTTCGCCATAGAATAAGAAGTAGTGAAGACGTTGATGTTCGGGTCAAAGGGTTTTCAGAAAATAATAAGGATTTATTTAGTCGTAGTAAAAGTGTCGGAAATGAGGTTTCGTCACATGCGAATTTTCTCGATTCCGCTGATTTTTATAAAAAATCCAATATTGAAAAAAGCATTGATTTTATAACTAAATCTATTGCCCAGTTAGGCCAAAGAGGAAATAATAAAGAACTTGCACAATCCTTGAGCACCTTAGGAGAGGTATATCATTATCACAAGCAATATGACCTGGCCATAACCAGTTTTATGGATGCATTGGAAGCGCAGAACGCCACCAAAACGGCATTTTTGTTGGGGAAGTCTTATGTGTTCAACGGGGATTTTGAAAATGGGAAGACTACCTTGGAACCTTTATTAAAGGTCAAGAATATGGTGCCTTTTCAGAAAGTGGAAATACACGAATATTTAGGGGACGCCTATTTGGGATCGGGAGATATTGAAAAGGCCGTAGCTTTTTATGGGGAGGGATTGAAAATAGCCGAGAAAAATCAGGTTACTCCCAAAGTGACTGACCTCAATTCTAAAATAGCGGATGCGTACGCCAAGGACAATCGA
>CAZYQR010000152.1:0-6770 GCA_964649755.1 uncultured Maribacter sp.
TTACGGGTGCCGTTGCCTTTTATTTTTTTAGAATGCACACCAATAATGAAGAAGGTAGAAGACGATTTCTTTTACATAAGGATTCCCAACAAAATACACTTCCAATACGCCTTCAAGCCTATGAACGAATGGCTTTGTTCTTAGAACGAATCGCTATCCCTAAATTAGTAGTACGTGTGACGCCAAAATCGGCCAATAAAAATGATTATGAAAACTTGTTGATAAAGACCATTGAAAATGAATTTGATCATAATCTATCGCAACAGATTTACATATCTGATGATTGTTGGAATATCATCAAAGCAGCTAAAAGTGCCACTATTCAAATGATTCGTAAAGTAGCCATGAGTGAAACTGATTCTGCCGATAAGCTACGTGAGGATATCCTGACCGAAACGATGGACAAGCAATCGCCATCGGCCACTGCCCTATCTTTTGTAAAAAGGGAAATAGGGGGGCTTTGGTAAATTCAAGCTCAAGCTCAAGATTCAAGTTCAAATGTCAATTGTAATTTTGGCTACTGACTTCCAACTTCGATCTTATGACTTCTTCAAAATATAAATTTACTCCAATGTCAGATCCAATTGAGACGTTTCCAAGTTTTTGTATTTCGCAAAATTGAATCCGCTTTCCCACCATGTGGTCATTTTCTCTTTGTTGAAGATCAATGAATTGGTAGTCAATACCGCAGGTGTATAATAAAAGTTGATTACCGCATCATGGTGATTTGCCACATACTTACCAATACGGATATTTTGGTGCTCAATCCGATCCAACATAAAAGCGAACATTGCAGTTAACAAGGCAAAGGCATTCTTTGAGGGCATTCTATTAAAAAGGGTTGTTTCTGTCTGTAAAATAATGGCATCAATCTCTGTTGCACCACGTTTTATGGCCTCCTCAATGGGTACCATGGAACCCAAACCTCCATCAGCATACTCACACCCATTTTTCTTGACCAAACTCATAAAAGGTGTATAATTGCAAGAAATCCAAATCCATTCGCAGAATTCATCATAAGTGAAATCGTTGATGGATTTATACTCCACTTGGTTCAAGGATAGGTTTGAAACCGTGACCACAATATCCTTAGGTCCGTTTTTTAAAACATGGAATTCCTCCTCGGTCAAGGTGTTACGTATAAGTTTTAGGAGATTTTTACTTTCTCCGAAAGTCTTGCTGCCACGATAGAAGTTTTTGAGTACATTCCAATGGTCAATACCAATACTCTCTACCCCATGCTTTTTTTGAATCACAAATGGGCAGTTACTAAAAATACTTTCTTGGTTTACCGAGGTATAAACCTCTTTGATTTTTTCAATTTTTTGAAGGGCTAAATGGGAAATCAGCAAACTGCCTGTAGAGGTTCCCAAAAATAGGTCATATTTGTAGTTAAGCCCTTGCATCAAATATTGCGCAACACCACCAGCAAAGGCTCCCTTGCTTCCACCACCAGAAATAACCATTGCTCTCATTGCTCATTCAATTTAGTATTAATATAACGAAATTCATCATCATTTAGTTCTTTTACAAGTTCAATTAGGCGTTTCCTTTGTTCATCATCCTTTAATAGCCCATCCAACAAGTTTCTAGCATATTTGCGGAATTGCCATGAATGGTGCTCCGATGCATTGAGCAAGTCCAAAAGATTCTGGTCCGAAAATTTAAAGACTTCACCAATCAACCCAAAAGCACCTTGACGAGTTTCCATAGAATATTGTGGAGAGGTATAACCAAATAACTCCGAAAGATAACTTTCTTTTAAATCATTATGATAATCCTTGGTAAGAACCGCAAATAGCAACCAGAGTAAACGTACATTTTTATTGGGCAAACCTATTATGCCCTTGGTTTTTTCCAAATAGCGGAATCTATCCTGAGGAAACGAAATCCAAAGTCTGTATAAGGCATGTTCAAGGGTAACATAACTCTGATCATTAAGCAGAGATTCATAGTCAGATTTTAGCGTTAAAGGGACTTTATCATAGGCCAAAGCCAAAGCCTGTCGTATCTTGATAGATTCGCTGCCAAAGGCCTCACCTATCAATTCCAATGAAAATGATTTATGATATTTTGTAACTATCCTTGCCTTTAGTTCCTCATCAGCAGATGCGTCCCAATACTTTTGGATGATGTTGGTTTTATCCTCAAGACTAGTTGTTAGCTCCCATTTTAGATTTAAAATAGTGGCAACGGAAGTAGCATTAGCCATTAAATGTTCCTTTACCTTTTGGAACGGAAAATCAGATGAGTCCAACCACAGGCCTTTATAAACAGAAAAATCTTTATCACTTACCACTTCCATCTCACCAATGAAATTTGCAATGGTCACATTTCTGAATTGGTACTTTTCCAAATAGTTCTTGATTCCCTGTTTAAAAGCAACATCCCCAATTTGCTCTTTTAGCATCACCAAGGCCCAAGCCCCTTTCTCATAAAATGTGAGACTACTTGCTTTCGGGTTGGTCAGGGCCTCCCCTTTTCCTTCTTCCGAGAGTTCATGTAATTGCTTGGCCGAATCATAGAGTTTCCAATAGGAATATTCAGATCCAAAGATTTCTTTTTCAGCCAGATAGGCATAATAAGTTGCGAAGCCTTCATGCAACCAATGGTGATTCCCATCTTCCTCGGTTACTAAATTCCCAAACCATTGGTGGGCGAGTTCATGAGCATTGACGTTTACATAGTTTTTGTCAATAAAAGCAATGGAATCGACTACAAATGCATCAGAGAAAATAGTTGCTCCTGTATTCTCCATCCCCGCATATAGAAAATCCTTAACGGGAAGTTGTTTATAGTTCTGCCATGGATATGGCACGCCAATTTCGTCTTCCAGAAAATCAAAAATCTGTTTTGTATACCGATACGTGGGTTCAACTTTTAAACTATCTGAAGGATAATAAAAGTTTTCAATAGGAATACCACTTTTAGATGTCAACTCTTGTTTATCAAAGTCACCAATAGCAAAGGCCAAAAGATAGCTACTCATGGGGTTACGCATATCAAAGGACCAGGATTTGAGGCCATCGGCCTCTATTGTTTTCTGAAGTTTACCATTCGCGATAACCTCAAATGAAGCGTCAAATGTTATGCTCAGGTCAAACTCCACTTTTTCGGTCATATCGTCAAAACTAGGTAGCCAATGACTGGTGTATTTACCTTGACCTTGTGTCCAGACCTGCCTGCCGGTAGGCAAGGTTTGACCTTCGACTGCGCTCAGGTTGACATCTTCATCCCAGCTAATAAAATATACAGTTTGCTTAGGGTTAGCTGTGTATTCAAGGGTTAATTCATATGTTTTTCCTTTTTTAAACTTTTTATAAATGGAAATCGTTTGACCATTATTATTGAATTTAACCTTCTTATTGTTAAGTCGAACACCAGAAAAATCAATGTTTCGTGCGTCTAAAAAAACGGAATCCACGCTTCCCATTGCTTCGAAGTCATACACAACTTTCCCTGTAACTTCCCTTAAATCTGGATTTATTTGAATGGAGATATTGGCTTTTGTAAAATCCACTTTGTCTTGAAGTTGAGAGTGCAATCTTGCTGACGAAACGACAAGTAAAAGAAGAAATAAACATCGTTGAAGCATACCATAAAATTACGATGTTTTATTGAATTAAGTAAAGACTAGAAAGTCATTTCGAAGAAACGTAGTGACTGAGAAATCACACTAAGCCTAGCTAACAATATAAACAACACCAATTGCCAATCAGGATGTGATTCCTCCCTCGAAGTCTCGGGGTCGGAATGACAAAAGCTGTCATTTCGATGAAGGAACGACTGAGAAATCACATTACGGCAAACAAAACTTTCAAGGCTACACAGATTGTGTGCAAATCAGGATGGGATCCCGCCTCCGAAGTCTCGGGGTCGGAATGACAAAAGCTGTCATTTCTATGAAGGAACGACTGAGAAATCACATTACGACAAACAAAACTTTCAAGGCTACACAGATTGTGTGCAAATCTGGATCTGATTCCTACCCTGAGGTCTAGGGGTCGGAATGACAAAAGCAGTCGTTTCGATGAAGGTACGACTGAGAAATCGCATTTGGCCGAGCATTATTTCTTAATCTACAACAATGAACAGCAGTATCAGGATGTGATTCCTCCCCCGAGGTCTCGGGGTCGGAATGACAAAAGCAGTCATTTCGATGAAGGAACGACTGAGAAATCACATTACGGCAAACAAAACTTTCAAGGCTACACAGATTGTGTGCAAATCAGGATCTGATTCCTACCCTGAGGTCTAGGGGTCGGAATGACAAAAGCAGTCATTTCGATGAAGGAACGACTGAGAAATCGCATTAAGCCGAGCATTATTTCTTAATCTATAACAATGAACAGCAATATCAGGATGTGATTTCTCCCCTTGGTCGAAATGACTATATCAATAGTATTGCATCTGAATCTCTTTACCCCTATTTTTATCGGATGAATGCCAATTACCTACAGACTCCCATTACATACCTCAAAGGTGTTGGCCCAAACCGGGCCAATACATTGCAATCGGAGTTGGGCATTTCAACGTATCAGGACTTACTCAATCTCTTCCCAAACAGGTACATTGATAAAACCCAGTACTACAAAATCGGGCAATTGCAGCGAAGTAATGCAGATGTTCAAATCGTTGGTAAAATCATCCATATTAAATCCGTAGAACAGAAAAAAGGAAAACGTTTGGTCGCTACCTTTACCGATGAAACTGGTGAAATGGAATTGGTTTGGTTTCGAGGTCAAAAATGGATTCGGGAAAACTTAAAACTAAATACACCTTATGTGGTCTTTGGTCGTTGCAATTGGTATAATGGCAAATTTTCGATGCCACATCCTGAAATGGAGTTGCTGACCGAACATGAGCAAGGCGTCAAGGTACTAATGCAACCTGTATATCCTTCCACCGAAAAAATGGGCAATAGTGGCATTACCAATCGTGTCATCAATAAATTATTGCAACAATTGTTCGTGGAGACCAAGGGTAAGTTCATGGAGACGCTCTCGGATAGCCTTTTACATGAACTCAAACTGATTTCAAAAAGTGAGGCATTATTCAATATACATTTCCCAAAGAATCAGGAATATTTGGCGAAAGCCCAGTTTCGTTTGAAGTTTGAGGAGTTATTTTATATACAGCTACAACTGATTTCAAAAAAAATGCTTCGCAAGCAAAAAATCAAAGGCTTCAACTTTGATCAAGTTGGGGAACATTTCAATGATTTTTATAAGAACCATCTACCATTTGAACTGACCAATGCCCAAAAACGTGTTATCAAAGAGATTCGTGCCGATTTGGGCAGTAATGCCCAAATGAATAGATTGCTTCAAGGTGATGTAGGCTCAGGCAAGACCATAGTGGCCATGATGACAATGCTTCTGGCCATTGACAATGGATTCCAAGCTTGTTTAATGGCCCCGACTGAAATCCTTGCCAATCAGCATTTTAATGGCATCAAAGCATTATTGGATGATATAGGAGTGAACATTGCCTTGTTAACAGGTTCGGTGAAAAAGTCCGCCAGAAAAATAATCCATGAACAGTTGGAAAATGGAGAATTGCATATTCTCATAGGAACCCATGCCCTTCTTGAAGACAAAGTGCAATATAAAAACTTAGGCCTGGCCATAGTGGACGAGCAACATCGTTTTGGGGTGGCACAACGCTCTAAACTTTGGCATAAAAACGAGGTGCCGCCACATATCCTCGTAATGACCGCAACACCCATTCCGAGAACCCTCGCCATGAGTTTGTACGGTGATTTGGATATTTCTGTAATTGATGAGCTTCCACCAGGAAGAAAAGCGATCAAGACCGTACATCGATTTGATTCCAATAGATTGAAAGTATTTGGGTTCATCAGGGATGAAATACAAAAAGGAAGGCAAATTTATTTAGTATATCCCCTGATTCAAGAATCAGAAGCGCTGGATTATAAGGACTTAATGGATGGTTATGAAAGTATAGTAAGGGACTTTCCCCTCCCCGATTATCAAATATCGATTGTTCATGGCAAGATGAAATCAGCAGACAAGGATTATGAAATGGAACGTTTCGTAAAGGGCGAAACACATATCATGGTAGCCACTACGGTTATAGAAGTTGGGGTGAATGTGCCTAATGCATCAGTAATGATCATTGAAAGTGCTGAACGTTTTGGGTTATCGCAATTACACCAGCTAAGAGGACGCGTTGGCCGTGGTGCAGACCAGAGTTATTGCGTATTAATGACCAGTCATAAATTAACTTCCGAAGCAAAAACCAGATTAGAAACCATGGTAAGCACCAATGATGGTTTCGAAATTGCCGAAGTGGACTTAAGACTTAGGGGTCCTGGTGATTTAATGGGTACCCAACAAAGTGGCATATTGAATTTAAAAATTGCGGATATTGTCAAAGACAATGATATTCTTAAAACGGCTCGGTGGTATGCACTTAAGATCTTAAAAGAAGATCCGAGTCTTGAGAAACCGGATCATCTGGTCATTCGGCATACGTATGCGCAATTAATAAAGCATAAGAATATCTGGAATTACATAAGTTGATTGCTTTTTAATCTAAAGGGCTGAATGAGATTTCTCCCAGAGCCTGTTTTGAGCGTTAGTCGAAAGGGGCATAATGACTATCCTTGTCATTTCGAAAGAGGAACGACTGAGAAATCACACTCTTTTTATAAAAATCATTTCCCCTAATCCTGAATTATATTAATATTGAACAATTGTTAAAGTGCTCAATTTGGTATGTTATCATTGATAAGCTTCTTGTTATCA
>CAZYQR010000153.1:0-6750 GCA_964649755.1 uncultured Maribacter sp.
CAATGATCTATGGAATTACAATAAAATATTTACCGATTACGCGTTCTTTTTTAATGGAAATAGAAGTACCAGAACCTTGGATGCACGTTCGGCAAGCAATCCTAACGGCTCGTTTGTTGCCTTATCGTCAACTTCGCAAAACAATGAGGACGAACCCAACTCTTCTTATGTTGAAGATGGTTCATACCTAAGGCTTAAAAATGCAACCATCGGTTACACCTTACCTAATTCAATTTTAGAAGATTACGGAATTGATTCTGTGCGGATTTACCTGACTGGTACAAATTTGTTTACTGTTACCGATTATGAAGGATTCGATCCAGAAGTTATTCCAATTGACAACTTGACCTTAGGATTAGATAGGCGAATTTCTCCACTTTCGCGGATCATAACTTTTGGTGCTAATTTTAAATTTTAAAAAAAATGAAAAGAAAAATAATTTATGTTGCATTGCTAATTGGATTTTTAGCCTGCAGCGACGATTTTACCGATTTGCCACAAAATGGTGCTTTTAATGAGGAATTTCTTCAGACAGAAGAAGGAGCTAATTTATTTCTTACAGCTGCCTATTCTATGCTAACGGGCTACTCTGATTTATCAGTAGGTGATAGCCGTTTAATAAGCGGCACGAACTGGTTTCATGATGTTTTAGGTGGTGATGCCCACAAGGGAAGTACCGACAATGATCTGTCTAGTTTGTTAAGACTTGAGCTAGGTGAGTGGGATGTCAGTAATGAACAAATTCCCCGAAAATGGGCTACGTACTACGCTGGTGTTAATAGGGCTAATGCTGCAATCAATGCGGCCAAGGCAGGAAGTTTGATCCAGATAGAAGCGCAGGCCAGATTTATACGCGCCGTTTACTATATTGAATTGACAAAAATGTTCGGTAATATTTCTTTTGTATCGGAGGAAAATTTTGCCGCTCAAGAGTTCAACCAGCCGAATTCCGGACCTGCATGGGCACAGATTGAAAGTGATCTTCAATTTTGCATAGCGAATTTACCCATTAGATCAGAACAACCGGATGCGGGAAGACCAAGTACAGAGGTCGCTATGGCATTTTTAGGGAAGGTACAGTTATATCAAAAGAAATATTCTGAAGCTTTGACATCTTTTAATTCTGTCATCAATTCTGGTGTATTTGCTTTAAACGCCAATTATGTCGATAACTTTAGAATACAAGGCGAGAATGCTTCTGAATCTATTTTTGCCATTCAATTTCTAGCTGATGGCGGCGAGTCTTTTAACAGTAACCGTAGAGCCGATCTAAATTTTCCTAGAGGTGGTGGCCCATTTACCTGTTGCGGTTTTTACCAACCTTCTCAAGATTTGGTAAATGCTTATCAAACAGATGCCGGTGGTCTGCCTTTATTGGATACCTATAACCAACCAGGAAATGATGTGACGAACGATCATCTATTGGCATCTGCAGATGCCTTTACACCGCATACCGGACCTTTAGATCCTCGTTTAGACTATACCGTTTCAAGAAGAGGATTAGACTTTAATGGTTTTGGAATACATCTAGGACAAGATTGGATTCGTGCACAAGATTCTGACATCTCAGGCCCTTATATTTCTAAGAAAAATATCCATCAGTCAGGCGACGGAAATGTATCGCCCACAAGAAATCGTAATAACGGTGTTAATTATAATATGATGCGATATGCAGATTTACTATTGATGGCTGCCGAAGCCGAAATTGAAGTGGGCACATTGGATAAAGCTTTTGAATATGTAAATATGATTAGAATGCGTGCACAAACTGGCGAAAGACTTCAAGCTGATGGTGCCGACGCGGCAAATTATGTTGTAGAACCTTATACTACTGCCTTTGCCGATAAGGATTTTGCTACGAAGGCAGTACGTTTTGAACGACGTATTGAGTTAGGCATGGAAGGCCATCGCTTTTTTGATTTAGCCAGATGGGGTGTTAGCAAAGAAGTTTTAGATGCATACTATGCAAACGAAGGTAGAACAATACCTAATTTTGGCGCAAAAGTTGCACCTTTTGATCCTGCCCATGTTGTTTTCCCAATTCCCACAGCTGCCATTGATTTAAGTGAGGGTAATTTAACACAGAATCCTGGGTACTAAATTATTTCAAAAATTATTTTTAATTAAGACAGGGCATTACTAAATGCCCTGTTTTTTTTTACTTTTATACCCAAATTACCATAATTAAAAAGTCCCTTTTTTTGCCCTTATTTTAGTCTGGTTTTACTCTTTCACAAACAAAGAAGTTAATAACAAACCCATAAAAATATTCAATACTTTAGATGAAATAGATACCGGGATTTCATTTACCAACACCCTAGCGGAGAATGATTCACTCAATTATTTCACCTATGGTTATATTTATAAGGGAGTAGGCGTGTCTGCAGGGGACATTAACAACGATGGCTTAATAGACCTTTTCTTCACTGGGAATATGGTGCAAAACAAATTATATCTAAATAAGGGAAATCTTAAATTTGAAGATATAACAGAAACGGCAGCTGTTTCAGGTGATTCCAGATGGTATACTGGTGTTACCATGGCCGATATCAATGCAGATGGCCTTTTGGATATTTACTGCTCTGATGGTAGCAAGTTTGGTCCTAAAGAAAATCAACTCTTCATTAATAAGGGCAACAATGGTGATGGCAATTTGGATATTGTGGTAATGGCCAACCTTTATAGTTCTGAAGTGGAAACACCTAGAAATGACGCATCTAATGGACTTTTATTAAAAGGCAATGGTGCAAGGGGTTTCAAAGCAACAAGGGCTTTAGAGAGCGGTTTATATGCACCAGGCGATGTCAAGGATATGGCGAAGATTATCGTGAACGGTAAGGAACATTTACTATTGAGTAAGAATAGTGATTATTTACAATTGATCAAAGTCAATAAATCCAAATAACTAATTGATACGGCATTTATACAATGTATTAATGCTCATTCTTGTGTTTATAATCACCAAAACGATATTTGACAGTTCTTTTTAAAGGAATATTCATGCCATTGGTTTCCTGCATCCAATCGTAAATAGCTGCCGACATAGATTTAGCTATTTCCTGCTTATCCGGTTCCGCAATAAGATTATACATCTCATCGGGGTCATTCTTTAAATCGTAAAGTTCATTACGGTCCCAAATACCGTGATATTTTATGTATTTGTATTGGTCGGTTCGCATCCCGAACACGGTTGGCGTCATAGGGAAATCATATTCCCAGTAATATTCATAGAACACTTCTTTACGGAATGTGGCATTGGTATCTCCAGTCAGAATCGGGATAAAAGATACACCAGGCATGTTCTTAGGCTGCTCTACCCCTGCTTCTGCCAAAATTGTTGGTCCAATATCAATATTCTGAACCATTTGAGTTGGCGTTTTTCCGCCTTCGAAAATCTCTGGGCATCTTACTAATAGTGGTACCTTAACCGATTCTTCATAAAAGTGTCGCTTATCTATTAAACCGTGTTCACCCCAACTAAATCCGTTATCGCCCATATAAATAACAAGTGTTGATTCATCCAATCCCTCTTTTTTCAGGTAATCCATGACGGTGCCTACGCTTTCATCAACGCCTAAAAGCGTTTCGCAATAATCAACAACCATTTCATGAATATCTTTATTATCATGGTACATATAATCAACACCATGCCAGCTAATTCGTTGGTCTGCTACCCATTGTGGCCATTTTAAATCTCGATATGCCCCTGTTTTCGTTTGGTCATAGGTTGCAGGTAATGCAATGCGATTTCCTTTATATTTCCCCTTATGACGTTGGGCTGGTTTAAAACCTGCATGGACAGCCTTATGGGATAAATATGCGAAAAATGGTTTGTTCCTATCCCTTTTATCAAGCCAATCCAAAGTATGTTCGGTTAGTAAGTCAGTTATATAGGTAGAATCTTTATATGCCACTCTATTCCCATTAATATTTAAAGTGGGATTGTAATACACGCCTTGTCCCGGAAAACTTTCCCAATGTGTGAATCCTGGTTGGGGTTCATCGCCATGATCACCCATATGCCATTTACCAAAGAAACCTGTTTGATAGCCTGCTTTCTCTAAATATTGTGGAAAATAAGTGAGATTACCAGGATCTGGAGCTTGATTATCGACAATGGTATGTGCATGTGAAAATTGCCCTGTTAAAATAGAAGCCCTACTCGGCGAACATAACGAAGTAGTTACAAAAGCATTTGGCAAATAAGCGCCTTCCTCGGCCAACTTATCCATATTTGGGGTTTCCAGCCATGGTACTTTTCCTGTAAAACCCATATAATCATAGCGAT
This sequence comes from uncultured Maribacter sp., assembly GCA_964649755.1. GTDB lineage: Bacteria > Bacteroidota > Bacteroidia > Flavobacteriales > Flavobacteriaceae > Maribacter_A. The sequence continues at coordinate 4,289 of CAZYQR010000153.1, forward strand.
GGTCATCGGTCAAAATAAAAATAATGTTTCGAGGTTTCTTTTTCTTAGTAGGTTCTGGTTCAGTATTCGCATATGCTTTTCCCAAGAGAAGGGAACAAAAAATGTAAATAACCAGCGTACTCAATGTTCTCATAAATGTTGGTTTTATGTTGCTATGATATATAGGGAAAATACTAAAATACTATCAAAACACGAACGTTGGTATGTCATAAAATACAGCTATCTAGTAATACAAGTTCAATTTATACGCTAACTGTCTGTTAGTCAGTACGCTCTTGTTTCATAAACCATTCATACAGTTCTTCAGTACTATACGCCTGCAACCAAGAATTATGACCAACACCTGGGTATCTCGTAAACTTCACATCATAGCCCATACCCTTCAATCGATCTACCATGTTTTCTGATTCCGAGATGGGGATGGAATTATCTTCTTCCCCATGAAAAACCCAAATTGGCATTTTTTTGTTAATCCAACCAGCGTAGGGTACTGGCGTCATACCACAAACCACTGCCATTGCGGCAAATGTATCTGGATATTGCACGGCCATTTCCCAAGCTGCACCCCCACCCCTACTTAAACCGGTAAGATATACCCTGTTTTTATCCACTCTGTTATTTTCAATAATGGTATCCAAGAGTTGAGCAACCGCTCTTGTGTTCCACCATTTCTTTTTATATGGATTCTGCGGCGCCAATATTAAAAATGGAAATTGCTTGCCCTGAACTATTAATTTTGGTGGTCCATTCGATTTTATAGTAGAAAGGCTATCCCCTGATTCACCGCCGCCATGTAAGAATAATAGCAAAGGGAATTTTTTGTTCTTTTCGCTTTTATAATCTTTTGGGTAATAGAGATAATAACTAAGCGATTCAGAAACCACAGTTTCCATTTCAGCATCAATTAACTGCGAACTTTTTTGGGCGGAACAACCTTGAAACAGCATCAAAACTAGTGCGAATCGTAAATATCTTTTCATTCCTGTTAAGATAATGCATTCAAACTATTTTATGAAAACTTTAAATTAATGAAATCAATAGTATTTATCACTGTATAAAGAAACCCGCTCTTCTTAAGTATAAAAAAAGACCGTTTAGAAAACGGTCTTAATAAGAATTGTTATATGATGTTATCGATAAAGGGTAAAGTGCCCAACATATCTTATATCGCTCTTGTCATTTGCATTGACCACGTACCAATAATCCCCTGATGGTACGGGGCTGCCATCATAATTACCGTCCCAATTGCGTACTTGATCAAGTATCGCGACTACCCTACCATAACGGTCATAGATCTTCACTTCGATATTCGGGAAGAAATCCCTATTCTTTGGTGACCAAACATCATTGTTATTATCCCCATCTGGAGTAAAGAAATTCGGAATTTCCAACATTCCTGTAAACTCAAATGGAACTCTAACCTCAGCAACACAACCATTTTGATCTACCACCCGAACGGTAACCGTTGTACTTTCATTCGTGGTATATATACTTTCACTACCATAAGAATCCCCTTGGAAGAAATACTCGTAGCCTCCAAAACCTCCAGCTGCTGTCGCCGTAAGCTCATTAGGACCTGTTTTTACCGCACTTATTGTAAGTGGGTCATAGCCATCAATAGTAAACTCTTCAAAACTAGTACAGCCATTTTCGTGATATATATAAACGGTATGGTCGCCAGCCGATAAATCTCCCCAAGTAGATTGAGTATCTGCTTGATTTATATCATCGACATCCATCGAGAATAGTAATTGCGGTAACAAGCTGGCATCTTGCATTACAACAGATACCGTGCTATTTGGGAAAATACCCTCACAGCCATATTGTACTGGTGTTTCCGCAGTAAGGTCAACACCAATTTCTATTGGTATTAGTGTATCATCACCGCACATATTTGCGTCCTGAACAAAAACAATATAGGTTTCACCTCCAATTAAGTTATCAAAGAATAAATTGTCATTCCTAACAAAAACCTCACTTCCATCGGAATTTGGTCCAACGAGCATCGTCTCATAATAATTTACGAAAGTCACTGGGTCAACAAATGGTGTACCACCAACAATAGTTAATTGGGCGGTTCCGTCTGCATAACCAATACAGGTTTCGGGCGTTGTTGACACATTGCTAATACTTACCTCATCAGGTTCAGTTACAGTTAATGTCTGTTTCTCAAAACAACCATTTTCATCCTGAATCAAAATTTCATAACTGCCAGCCGCTAATTCCTCGAAAGTATAAATACCTGGGGTCAATGGATCACTAAAAAATTCATTAAAGTGTGGTTCTATGGCGAACTGTATTAGACCAACTCCTCCGCTTGTTACCTCTATTGAAATTGTTCCGTCTTCCTCACCATTACAAGTAACGGTTGTTGGGGTGGCATTAAAAAGAATAGGTTCAGGTCTAACAATTTCAAATGGGCCGGCAATATCGCTACAACTTACACCACTGGTAACAGCAAT
>CAZYQR010000154.1:0-6543 GCA_964649755.1 uncultured Maribacter sp.
TATTGACCCATCCCGCTTATCTGATTATGCAAATGATATTAAAACTGTTGTTGACCGTGGAGTGCAGGTGGCAATTGTAATTGGAGGAGGTAATATTTTCAGGGGAATGACTGGAGCTGCTGAAGGTATGGACCGGGTACAAGGTGATTATATGGGAATGATTATGAACCAATTTTTAAAGAATATAATTGTCTTGCTCTTATTTACTATAGTAGGATGTAAAGCAACAGCTCAAAAATTCACCACTCATGCCGTTAAGGAAGGTGAGACTTTGGAAAGTATTGCTAAGCAATACAAAGTAACACCTTATAACATACTTACCTATAACAAGGAGATTAAACAAGGTGATGATGTAAGACCCAATACCATTTTGGTAATTCCAGTCGGTGCCCAGGTTTCAGAAATAAAGATCGAAATCAATGAGGATAAATCCGTTCCTTTGGTTACCAAAGAAAAACCAGAACAGGAAGAACCGATTGGTTTTACAAACCATAGGGTCAGAAAGCGTGAAACTTTGTATGGTATTTCGCAGCGATATCACATTACTGAAGAGGATATTAAAAAGTACAATTCAGAATTGTACTCATCGCTTCTTAAAAAGGGCATGAAACTTAAAATACCAAAGTATATAAGGGTAAAACCTGATGAAAACGCCATTAATGAGGATGATTTTGAGACCTATACCGTGGCTCCTAAAGAAACCCGTTGGAGTATCGCCCATAAATATGGGATTACTATTGACAGCATGCTGATATTGAACCCTGAACTTTCAAAAACTTCCAATTACTTGGCTGAAGGACAGGAACTCAGAATGCCAAAACCTTTGGGAAGTTCAATTAAAGACCAAGAAACACAATTGTATATTTCATATACAGTGCCAGTTAAAATGAATTTCTACCGTTTGGAAAAGAAGTTCAATGTAAAATCGGATGAGATTGTACGCTTGAATCCTGAAATTGTGGAACGCGGTGGGTTGAAAGAGGGAATGGTAATTCGTATTCCAGAAATAAAGGTCGATCCCGGGGAAGTCAATACAGACAATTTTATTTTTTATGAAGTCAAACCCAAACAGACCGAATTTTCGTTAACACGCAAATTGGGAATTTCCTATATAGACCTTTTAAAGTTGAACCCAGATTTAAGGGAGGGTTTGAAAGCTGGAATGGTCTTAAAGCTTCCAAAAGACCAAACCGGTGATTTTGAAGTACGGAATTCCTTGGTACTGGATAAAATTAATTTGTTGGATAGTATTAATCCAATGAACAAACCTAGATTAGTATTCATGTTTCCTTTCCGTTTGAATCGTTTGAATTTAAATGATAAGGAATCAGTTACGGAAATCATAGAAAACAGAAATAGCCTAAAGTATAGCCTAGGACTTTATTCTGGGGCATTGATGGCTGTTGATTCTATCGCTAAATTGGGAATTTCGGTTGATGTGAAAACCTATGATAACCAATTAGATCAGCTAAAAACCAAGGAAATACTCATGCGTGAAAATTTGACAGATGTCAGTGCAATTGTAGGCCCCTTAGATCTTCCATCGTTAAAAGAAGTCGCTGTACAGGCATCCCAATATCAAGTTCCTGTTATTGCGCCCATTCCTGCGAATAGCGATTTAAGTTTGAACAATGTTTATTTCTCATATACTTCTGATGAGGTTTTGCGCGAAAAAATGCTTAAGTATGTGGAAGAAAAAGTTACAGAAGAAAATATCATAATCATTGCTGATGAGAATAGTCAAGTTGGAAAGGAACTCATTTTATCAAGATTTCCGGAAGCAAAAATCCTTGAGGTAAAGGAAGAAGAGAAGAATATTGGTATTAACAGAGAGAAATTAGCGACCTTTTTATCCGAGGAATTTGAAAATTGGGTTTTTGTTGAAACAGAAAATTTTAAACTTATTTCAAGTGTAGTCTCTATTTTAAATGCCTTTGAGGATGCATTATTGGATCCTGAGATCAGTGAAGTTAAAGTTCAGGTAAGAATGTTCACGACCAATAAGAATAGAGCTTTTGATAATGATATTATTTCGAGCACGCATTTATCAAACCTTCATTTTACTTATCCATCTGTATTTAGAGAAGCTAGTAATAGTGCATTCATCGAAGCTTATAGTAAACGTTTTGGTGATGTTCCTGATCGCTATGCTGTTCGCGGTTTTGATTTAACCTATGACCTTTTATTAAAATTGGCCTATAAGAACAATTTAATGGATGTTTCAAAAATCATAGGAGAAACTGAGTACACAGGGAATAAATTCTCCTACGAAAAAGATATGACTTCCGGATATTTTAATCAGGCTTCGTATATAATGGCTATTGAGGATTTAAGAGTAGTTGAATTAAAGGATTGATTATGACATCAAAAGTAACTTATACAGGTAATTTGCGTACTAAATCCGAACATTTGCGTTCAGGGGATTCCTTCATTACTGATGCTCCAATTGATAATAACGGTTTAGGACAGGCATTTTCCCCTACTGATACTGTTGCCACAGGTTTGGCCAGTTGCATGATTACAATGATGGGGATTAAAGCAAATGGCCTTGAGGTAGATTTAACGGATTCCACTGCGGAAGTCACAAAACATATGGAAGCCAATCCCAGAAGGATTTCCAAAATTGAAGTGAAACTTAGTTTGCCTTCAAATATCTCTCAAAAGAGCCGAAAAATATTGGAACACACTGCCAATACATGTCCGGTTCATTATAGTTTGCATCCTGATATTGAAAAAGAAATTTCTTTCCATTGGGTTCTATAAAACGTATTCTGCTATTTTCACTCTTTATAATCATGGGTTTTAGTGATACCCAGGATTATGAAACTATTGCATGGAGTGATGAAAATAAGTTGACTTGGGAAGATTTTAAAGGGAAAGCTCCAAGTAATGATAGGGCTGCCGCAACAACAGCAAGCGGAATTTCATATCAGTTTTCTACTACGGGAACTAGTGGAAAAGTTAAGTTAGATTTTAAGGTAAGTACTTTTTTCTACCCCAATAAGTCTTGGTATCAACCAAGTTTATGTGATTACTTGATACTTAGTCATGAGCAATTACATTTTGATATTTCTGAGCTCTATACCCGCAAGATGCGAAAGCGATTGGCCTCTGGTACCTTTACTCAAAACGTGAAGGAAGAAGTGAAATTAATTTATAAAGAGATTCTTGAGGAGCTTGAGGAATTTCAAGACCTTTATGATGACCAGACTAATTATTCCAGGGATATTCAACAACAGTTGATTTGGAACAACAAAATTGAAAAGGCACTGAAAGAATAATGAAGTCTGTCACAAAAAGTATTCATTCGTCTGCTCGAGCACAATCGGGAACTTAATAGGGTTTCGATAATCAATGCGTTTTGACAATCCTCGAAGTGACTTTTTGATTTAATCACCTTTTAGGGTAACCCCTTAGAAGACGTTTATAAATCACAAATGGTAATCCCCTGTTTTAATGCAGCTATTTTATCTTCCCAAGTAGGGACAAATTCTTGAGCCACATGACCCTTGAATCCAGTTTCCAGAATAGCTTTCATGATAGCAGGATAGTATAATTCTTGGGTTTCATCTATTTCGTTTCGTCCAGGATTACCCCCGGTATGGTAATGTCCAAAATATTGGTGATGCTCTTGAATTGTGCGTATAACGTCACCCTCCATAATTTGCATATGGTAAATGTCATATAGTAGTTTAAAATTATCCGATTCCAATTGTTTACAAAGTTCAACACCCCATTCTGAATGGTCGCACATATAATCAGGGTGATCAACTTTACTGTTCAATAATTCCATTTGAATCATGACTCCGTGTTTTTCGGCCAACGGCATAATCTGTTTTAAGCCTTCAACACAATTTTTGAGTCCAACAACATCATCCATGCCCCTGCGGTTACCACTAAAACAAATAAGGTTGGTATACCCTGCTTCAGCCACAATAGGAATCATTTCCTTGTAATTCTTAATTAGAGTTTCATGGTATTTTAGGTCATTCCAACCTTCCGTTAGACTAATCTCGGCACCATTGCACATTGAATTATGAATATTATATTTTTTCAGCAATGGGTAGTGCTTTGGGCCAATTAAGTCAATAGAAGTGATCCCCAATGTGTTCAATGACTTCAAAAAATCTTCCAAAGGAATGCTTCCATAACACCATTGACATACGCTATGGTTAATATTGTTGTTTAGTTTCATAGTATTTATGTTTGAAGAATCTGCAGCTACAGCTGCCTTACCTGCGAGAAAAGCTACCGATGCGGCGGCTGAGGTCCCAATAAATGTTCTTCTTTTCATGAATTTTAGAATTAACTTTTTGCTTACTATTAAAGATAATTCATTTAGATTTATAAAATGGAAATAACCCCGGATTATAAAAAACTCATTGAACTTGCCCATTATAAAATGCCCATTGGTAAATTTAAAGGCCGTTATTTGATTGATTTACCAGAGCCTTATTTGATATGGTTTCGGCAAAAAGGATTTCCTGATGGAAAGTTGGGGGAGCTATTAAGATCAATGTTGGAAATCAAAATCAACGGACTGGAAACACTTATTCGGAGAATTCAAAAAGAATTTCCGAAGTAATCCCTGCAATTTCTTAATGCAATTTGTATTTTTGCTTGCGTTACGAACTCAATCGAACGCTTCATGTCACAGACCAAATATATTTTTGTAACCGGTGGGGTTACATCATCTCTGGGAAAAGGGATTATTGCCGCATCTTTAGCCAAATTACTCCAGGCAAGAGGTTACAAAACAACCATACAGAAATTAGACCCCTACATTAATGTTGATCCGGGAACCTTGAATCCGTATGAGCATGGGGAATGTTATGTGACTGATGATGGTGCTGAAACCGATTTGGATTTAGGCCATTACGAACGTTTCTTGAATGTAAAGACTTCCCAGGCCAATAATGTGACCACAGGTAGAATATACCAAAGTGTAATCGAAAAAGAACGTCGCGGAGAGTTTTTGGGTAAGACAGTACAAGTTGTACCTCATATCACCAATGAAATTAAGGAACGTGTACAAATTCTTGGTAATAGCGGGGAATATGACATTATCATTACTGAGATTGGAGGTACTGTAGGTGATATTGAATCATTGCCGTATATTGAAGCTGTTCGTCAATTATTATGGGATTTGGGCGATAATAATGGTATTGTAATTCACCTGACCCTAGTGCCTTATCTTTCAGCTGCAGGTGAGCTTAAAACCAAACCAACACAGCACTCTGTAAAAACCTTAATGGAAAGCGGGATTAAGGCTGATATTTTGGTTTGTAGGACTGAGCATGAAATTTCAGATGAAATAAAAGATAAAATCGCTTTATTTTGTAACGTAAGGCGAGAAGCGGTAATTCAATCTATAGATGCTTCGACGATATATGATGTGCCTATTCTTATGCAGGAAGAAGGTTTGGATACCGTTACCTTGAAGAAATTGAATTTACCGGACATTACAGCACCTGATTTAAAACAGTGGGATGAGTTTTTACAACGTCATAAAAATCCCAAACATGAGGTAACTATTGGTTTGGTAGGTAAGTATGTTGAGTTACAGGATTCCTATAAATCAATTCTAGAATCGTTCATACATGCAGGAGCAACTAATGAGGTTAGGGTTAATGTGAGGTTTATTCATTCTGAACATATTTCAAAGAAGAATATAGAGAAGAAATTGCATGGACTTGATGGTATTCTGGTCGCACCTGGATTTGGGGAAAGAGGAATCGAAGGCAAAATTGAAGCTGTACGTCATGCAAGGGAAAATCGAATTCCATTTCTTGGAATCTGTTTGGGTATGCAAATGGCAGTAATTGAATTTGCTCGCAACGTTTTGGGACTTACCAAAGCCAATTCCACTGAAATGGATGGTAGCACTCCTGATCCTGTAATAAGTTTAATGGAAGAACAAAAGTCCATTACCAACAAAGGAGGTACTATGCGATTGGGTGCATGGGACTGCCATTTGAAGGATGGTACCTTGGTGCAAAAAATTTATAAGGGCGCTAAGGATATATCTGAAAGACACCGTCACCGTTATGAGTTCAATAACGCCTATAAGAAGCAATTAGAGAATGCCGGCCTAAAGGCTTCAGGTATCAATAAGGAAACCGGATTGGTCGAAATCGTTGAATTACCAAACCATCCTTGGTTTATTGGTGTACAGTATCACCCTGAATATAAAAGTACCGTTGCAAACCCACATCCTTTGTTTGTTGGTTTGGTCAAAGCGGCTCTAATACACAAAAAAGAACAAACTAATGCCAGTATGGCATAATCTGCACATTTGGGCATATATTTGCTGACTGTCTAAAACCTTCCCGATTTGCGAGTGGGTTAAAATTCAATTTTAAATGGAAGAAAAGAAATTAGATATAAATTCTATCATTGGCTTCGTGCTCATTTTTGGGATACTCATTTTTATGTTTTACCAAAACAAGCCCACACCCGAAGAGCTGGAGGCTCAAAAAGTAAAACAAGAACAAGTAGAGGCCCAAACAAAAGAAAGTGAAGTTCAAGTTATTAAAGAAGAGG
>CAZYQR010000155.1:0-6515 GCA_964649755.1 uncultured Maribacter sp.
TTTTCCTTATGTGCTTTATGAAGTTTGGAAATTTATTAGCCCAGGCCTTTATGAAAAGGAACGAAATAATTCCAGAGGTTTTATCTTAATAGCATCTTTCCTTTTCTTTTTAGGTGTTCTGTTTGGTTATTATGTCGTTGCACCTTTATCGATCAACTTTTTGGGAACCTACGCGGTAAGTGCAGAGGTAACGAATGAGTTTGATTTGGCTTCCTATGTTGCTACCGTAAGGTCAGCAGTTATAGCTTGTGGAATACTGTTTGAATTGCCTATTATTATATACTTCTTGACTAAAGTAGGGTTGATTACACCCGAGATTATGAAAAAGTATCGCAAAATTGCCTTGGTCATTGTTCTGATATTGTCTGCCGTAATTACCCCTCCTGATGTTGCCAGTCAAATAATCGTTGCTGTACCAGTATTGGTTTTATACCAAATAAGCATTTACATTTCTAAAATGGTATTGAAACGAGAAGCCAAGAAAGAGGCTAAACTGAGTTCAAAACCTAAAAAAGGTTAAAAAACCGTGAATAAGAATCCATTGCCCATTTATTAGATTTAGATTTGATATCTTAAATTTTGGATAATATACTGACCCAAGTATGAAGCTTAGAGCAGAAAATATAATGAAAGCCTATAGAGGGCGGCAAGTGGTGAAAGGTATTTCATTGGAAGTAAACCAAGGCGAAATCGTAGGATTACTTGGACCTAATGGTGCCGGAAAAACCACTTGTTTTTACATGATCGTAGGACTTATTAAGCCTAATGCAGGAAAAATATATTTAAATGATATAGAGATTACCAAATTCCCCATGTACAAACGTGCACAAAATGGGATTGGTTATCTGGCCCAAGAAGCTTCTGTTTTCCGAAAATTAAGTGTCGAAAAAAATATTCTAAGTGTATTACAATTAACCAGTATGAGTAAAAAAGAGCAACTCCTGAAAATGGAATCGCTCTTAGAAGAGTTTGGTCTAAGGCATATTCGAAAAAATAGGGGTGATTTACTTTCAGGTGGGGAGCGTCGTAGAACTGAAATTGCCCGCGCACTTGCTACAGATCCAAAATTCATACTATTGGATGAGCCTTTTGCAGGGGTAGATCCAGTTGCGGTTGAAGATATTCAGCGTATTGTCGCCCATTTGAAGGACAAAAATATTGGTATTCTTATAACAGACCACAACGTACAGGAAACCTTGGCAATTACCGAGCGATCATATTTAATGTTCGAAGGTGGTATCTTAAAATCAGGTGTGCCAGAAGACCTAGCGGCAGACGAAATGGTTCGTAAGGTATATCTGGGTCAAAACTTTGAACTTCGCAAAAAGAAGCTGGATTTTTAAAGAATCAGCTAGTTTTTTCTCCAATATTACCAACCAAAGAACTCAATATATAAAAAGCTATTATAGCAGGTACTGCAAGAAACTTCATCGTCATAAGGAGAACCAAACTCACTATAACAAATAAATAACGCTGCGAATTATCCTTAAAACTCCAATTTTTGAATTTCAAGGCAAATAATACAATCTTGGCATTCAACAAATAGGCACTTAGGAGGGTTACTCCAATCAGAAACCATTGATTTAGAATAATTCCATTCAACAAATCATTACTATGGTATAAAAGAATCAATGGCAACGATAGTATCAACAATGCGTTTGCTGGGGTTGGCAAGCCAATAAAAGAACTCACCTGGTCTTCATCTATATTGAATTTTGCCAATCTATACGCGGAGGCCAGCGTAATCAAAAAACCAAAAAAGGGCAATGGAGCTACTTTTAGTCCCACCCAAAAGGTATCATTGGCAGCTTGTGAAGATATGTCCACATTCCATCCTCCACTCATAGACATTCCCAATAACTGAAACATAATTATGCCTGGTACGAGACCACAGGTGACCATATCGGCCAAGGAATCCAATTGAAGGCCTAACTCACTTTTCACATGGAGTAAACGAGCGGCCAATCCGTCAAAAAAATCGAAGATAATCCCTAGGAAAACGAAAAATGCGGCCAGCTCTAACTGATTTAATACAGCAAAAACAGCAGCTACACTTCCACAGAATAAATTCATTAAGGTAATCAGGTTGGGAATATAACGCTTCATGGATGGGTCGTTTGTGTAAAAATAAGACAAATTTCCATGAATTGTTTTGGTCCCACATTTTATTCAGATATTTGCCACAGATCATTTCTATCAATAAGTCATGCGGCTAAAAAAGCTATTGCTCATCCTTTTAATTGCACTTTGTACGAGTGGGTATTCCCAGATTCCTGAATTATCCCCTTTGTCAAAAATAAGTGTACTGACTTGTGGGTCAGGAGATCAGCTTTATTCCACTTTTGGGCATAGCGCATTTCGGGTACAAGACCCTGCGGTTGGGATTGACGTGGTCTACAACTATGGCGTTTTCGACTTTAATTCTAGTAATTTTTATGGAAAATTTGCCAAGGGCATGTTGGATTATACCCTTGCGCGTCAGCAGTATTCCAATTTTATCCGTGAATATAAATATGATAAACGCTGGGTAAATGAACAAGTAATGCAACTGTCGCAAGGAGAAAGAAATGAATTATTCCAATTTTTAGAGAACAACTATCTCCCAGAAAACAGAGCTTATCAATACGATTTTTTCTATAATAACTGTGCTACGAAAATCTGGGATGTCCTAGCTATGGTCTTTGGTGATAAATTAGCGTTCGATGAAAACTACCTTAAAGAAAAATACACACATCGCGAGCTTATCCGTCAAAACATGCCAACCAATTCATGGTCTGCTTTCGGCATTGATTTAGCACTTGGAGCAGTCATTGATGATTTTGCAACACCCAAAGAACACATGTTCTTACCCCTCTATATAATGAAACAATTGAATACTTCTAAATTGGACTCAACCCTTATAGCCCCCAACGAAGTTTCAATATTTCAACCTGAACCAAATAACCATAAAAACAGCTTTTTACTAACACCGCTTTTTTGGTCATTGGTATTCATGGCATTGGTATATGTAATCACCTATTCCGACTATAGGAAAAGTAAAAGAAGTAAGTGGTTGGATTTTAGCCTGTTCTTCATCACCGGAATTGCAGGCGTTGTCATCTTTTTTCTCTGGTTTTTGACTGACCATACGGCAACCGCAAACAACTTCAATATTTTATGGGCCTTTCCCTTAAATCTGAATCTTGCTTTTTTGGTTTGGAGAAATAAACCTTTTTCAAAATTAATTAATTGGTACATGCTACTCCTCCTATTTTTATTACTAATGGTAGTTATACTTTGGATGCTAAGCGTTCAGATTTTCTCACCAGTACTAATTCCATTACTATTGGCATTGGGGGCTAGATACACTTATTTATATCAAACTAACAGAAAACAAATCACACCTACATCTAAATGAACCTACTTTCAGTTGAAAATATAGCCAAATCATATGGTGAGCTTGTCCTTTTTGAGAATATTTCCTTTGGGGTCAGTAAGGACCAAAAAATCGCTTTAATTGCTAAAAACGGGGATGGAAAAACATCTATCTTAAATATTCTTTCCGGTAAGGATGTTCCAGATTCGGGTTTGGTAAATTATAGGAAGGGGGTTCGAGTTTCCTTTTTGGAACAAGAACCAGAGCTTAATCCCAATTTAACAGTAGAAGAAACAATTTTTGCTTCGGACAATGAGGTGCTTAAGGTCATTTTAGCCTATGAAAAAGCCTTGGAAAATCCTGAAGATGAAGATGCTTATCAAAAGGCCTTTGATGCTATGGACCGCTTTGATGCTTGGGACTTTGAGACCCAATACAAGCAGATTCTCTCTAAACTTAAATTAGAGGATATTCATGCCAAGGTAGAATTGTTGTCTGGCGGACAAAAGAAGCGTTTGGCCTTGGCCAATGCACTCATCAATAGGCCTGATTTATTGATTCTTGATGAGCCTACAAACCATTTGGATTTGGAAATGATTGAATGGTTAGAGCAGTATTTCGCTAAAGAAAACATGACCTTGTTCATGGTTACCCATGACCGTTATTTCTTGGAACGCGTCTGTAATGAAATCATTGAACTTGACGGAGGCAAACTATATCCTTACAAAGGGAATTATTCGTACTATTTAGAGAAAAAAGATGCCAGAATAGAGCAGGAAGCTGTTGAACAGCACAAATCAAAACTACTATTTAAGAAAGAATTGGACTGGATGCGGCGACAACCCAAGGCAAGGACCACAAAATCCAAGTCAAGAATTGATGATTTCAAGGTTATTAAAGAGAGAGCACACCAACGTCGCACAACACATGAGGTTCAATTGGAAATCAATATGGAACGCGTTGGGAGCAAAATCTTGGAGCTTCATAAAATATCAAAATCGTATCCCAATAAACCTATTCTTGAACAGTTTGAATACACCTTTACCAAAGGCGAGCGGATTGGTATAATTGGCAAAAACGGTACGGGAAAATCCACCTTTCTGAATATACTTTCAGGCATGGATCAGCCAGATTCGGGTAAAGTTGTGGTGGGTGATACCATAAAGTTTGGCTACTATACCCAAAATGGAATAACCATTAAAAAAGGCCAAAAGGTAATTGACGTTATTCGAGAATTCGGGGACTATATTCCCTTAAAAAAAGGCAAACAGATTTCTGCCCAACAATTGTTGGAGCGCTTTCTATTTGATAGAAAAAAACAATATGATTTTGTCGAAAAACTGAGTGGTGGTGAACGCAAACGGCTTTATTTGTGTACTGTTTTAATTCAAAATCCTAATTTCCTGATTTTGGATGAGCCAACCAACGACCTCGATATTGTTACCCTAAATGTCTTGGAGAGTTTTTTGTTGGATTTTCCGGGATGTCTTTTGGTGGTATCACACGACCGGTATTTTATGGATAAGATTGTTGACCACCTATTCGTTTTTAGAGGCGATACTATTATTGAGGACTTTCCAGGCAATTACTCCGATTTTAGGGTCTATGAAGATAGTGCCGTGATTGAAAATCGAGCTGCAAAAAATAAGGCTCAAGAAAATAATTCAACCAAGAATTCGTGGAAAACAGAAGATACAAGTGCCAAACTTTCTTATTTGGAGCAAAAAGAATATAAATCGCTTGAAAAGGAAATCAAAAAATTAGAGGAAAAGAAAGGAGAAGTACAGTCGAAATTCACAGATGGTGATCTTTCGGGTGATGTTATTGGTACTTTATCTATCGAACTTAAGGAAATATCGCATGCCATCGAAACAAAAACCGAACGCTGGTTTGAGCTTTCGGCATTGTTGGAAGGGTAAAAAACGGTTATCGCATGTTTTACAGATTCATCGCCTATCTGAAATTCTTTTTCACATCAACCAACAAACATGGTGTTCATTCTCCCTTTATATACAATTTTGTTACTAAATGCTTGTATAAAAGGTTATTCAAGGGCCCTAAAACCATTCGAGTTCTACTCAAAAGTATAGAATATTTTAAAGCGCATAGGGTACACATCAGCACAAAGAATTTGTTCGTCCAAAGTCAAGTTAAAAAGGCCTTTCCACAAATTGAATTCGACAATCATCCCTGTGATATCATGTATTTGGATTGGCCAAACGCTGAGCTATTCCATGGTGGAATAGAAGCTGATTTATTCCACAACAAGACAATGATATTGATTAAAAACATACACCAAAACAAAGAAAATACCGATATTTGGGAGTTGATGAAAGATAATGAAAAGGTGACTGTTTCCGTAGATATGTTCCATTGCGGTGCCTTATTTTTCAGAAAAGAACAGGCAAAAGAACATTTTAAGATTAGAATATAAACCCGTAACTTTAATTATTAAGTCCAATATTATGGAGTATCCAATTTATACGGTTCTGGGTGTACTTTTTGTAATATATCTGTTCATAACGATTTACAACAGGAACAAGTCCAAAAGAAGAAGATCCAAAAAGTTTATGGATGGTTACCATCGTGAAGAAAAGAAAAAAACAAAAAATTAACCCTTGCAACAGTAAAGAAATACATGAAGATATATACCAAAACCGGAGATAAAGGCACTACTGCCCTTTTCGGAGGTACTCGAGTTTCAAAACATCACATTAGAATTGATAGTTATGGGACTATTGACGAATTGAATGCTTGGTTGGGTCTTATTCGTGACCAAGGGATTGATAGTCATTCCAAAAAATTACTAGCTATTATTCAAGACAAACTCTTTACCATTGGGGCTATATTGGCTACAGATCCGGAAAAAGCCCTTTTAAAGAGCGGAAAAGAGCGTCTGAATATTCCAAAAATAAATACGTCTGATATTGAATTATTAGAAAAGGAAATGGATGTAATGAACGAATCTTTGCCTCCCATGACCCATTTTATACTTCCCGGGGGGCATACAACCGTGTCATACTGTCATATTGCCCGCACTGTTTGCCGCAGAGCGGAAAGAATGGCCACTCAACTTTTCGAAAAAGAACCTTTTGAAGATAATGTATTGTCTTACATAAACCGACTTTCAGACTATCTATTTGTCTTGGCACGAAAATTG
>CAZYQR010000156.1:0-6490 GCA_964649755.1 uncultured Maribacter sp.
TCAAATCTTAAATTTTAATGCTTAAAAAAGTAATTGGAAGTATTTCTATAACGGCTGCAAATTAAGAAAATTATGCCGTACTTGCTATTTTATAAGGATATTACACCATCTATCTCTCCTACTTCCCTGTATTTTGCTATCACCTCCTCAGGGTTCTTAAGATTTACAGTAATTGAGAGGCTGGTATATTTACCCTTCTTAGACTTTTTTGAATCGATAACAGCACCTGTATTGTTAAATACCTCATGAACCTGCCTTATTTTTTCATCATCTGTAAGCACAATAAACTTATAAAGATATAAAGAAGGCCATTTGGTACTATCTGCCAATTGTATTTTTAGCCGTTTATAAAACTCATCTGGACTCTCTGTGTTCATAGTTTTATTTTATTGCAAAGATAATGGTTAGGAACCAATTTTTTAATGTTAAGGTATTCATTACTTTTGCATGAATAATCTTTTACGATTGAAGGCAAAAAAAATTGTTATTACTGGAGGTCCCAGCACAGGTAAAACATCGGTGATCGAGCAACTTGAGAAAGATGGCTATCATTGCCTTCATGAGGTCATTCGCAGTATGACTTCCGAAGAAAAAAACCAAGGGGAAAAGATAGAAATAGTATCCAATCCCATTGTTTCGGTTTCGGACCCTATGAAATTCAATTTAAAGATTTTGAGTGCTAGAATTGAACAATTCAAAACCGCCCAAAAAACAAATGACAAAATGTTCTTTTTTGACCGGGGAATACCAGATGTTTTAGCTTACATGGATTGTTTTCAGCAGACTTATGATGCTATCTTTAGCGATGCCTGTGAAAACTTCCGCTATGATCAAATATTTTTAATGCCGCCCTGGAAAAAAATTCATATTACAGATAATGAGCGTTATGAGTCTTATGAAGAATCGTTACATATTTATAACTGCCTAAAAAATTCCTATGAGAAACATGCATATGATGTAACCATAGTGCCCAAAGGAAGTATAAATGAAAGGGTTGCGTTTATTTTTGAACAAATAAATGCTTCCTAATGCAAAAAGACCCAAACATCATTTTAGAGCAATATTGGGGTTTTAAATCATTCATAGGTTCCCAAAAAAATATAATAGATACTATTTTATCTGATAGGGATGTGTTGGCCTTAATGCCTACAGGCGGGGGCAAATCACTCTGTTTTCAAATTCCGGCATTGGCGAAAGAAGGCATTTGTATTGTGGTGTCGCCATTGATTGCTTTGATTCATAACCAAGTTGAGACATTAAAGGAAAAAGGGATAAAGGCAATTGCTTTAACAGGTGGAATATCATTTGAAGAGGTCAACAATTTGTTGGATAATTGCCTCTTTGGAAATTACAAATTCCTTTACCTCTCCCCTGAGCGTTTGCAGCAGGAAATTGTTCGGGATAGAATTCAGCAAATGAATGTAAATCTTATCGCAATTGATGAAGCCCATTGTATTTCGCAATGGGGACATGATTTTAGACCCGCTTACCTTGAATGTTCCATATTAAGGGAAATTATTCCCACAGCCCCAATGATCGCTTTAACAGCGACGGCAACACAAGCGGTAGCGAATGATATTGTAGATAATCTTAAGTTCATTAATCCTCTGATTGTCAAGGATTCCTTTTCCCGTGATAATATCTCTTTTTCAGTCCTATGGGATGAGGATAAAAGGTATACGTTGAAACAGCTTTGTCTTACTACCGACAAAAGTGCGATTGTTTACGTTCGTACCAGACGCTTGGCCCAAGATCTTGCCAATTACCTGAACATGAATAACTGTTCAGCCTCTTATTTTCATGGAGGACTATCAAAAAAGGATAAAAAGGAAAGACTTGATTCGTGGCTAGGTGATAAGGTGAAGACCATGGTCGCTACAAATGCCTTTGGTATGGGGATAGATAAACCCGATGTTGCATTGGTTGTTCATTATCAAATTCCAGATTGTATTGAGAATTACTTTCAAGAGGCAGGTAGGGCAGGTAGAAATGGTGAACCGGCAAGAGCAGTTCTACTGACCAATAAAATGGACGAAGAACAAGTGAAAAATCAATTTTTAAGTGTTTTGCCAGATATTCCGTTTATCAAATTGGTGTACAACAAACTGAATAATTATTTTCAAATACCTTATGGTGAAGGATTCGATGAGAAGTTTCAACTGAATTTCAATGCATTTTGTGAAACCTATAAATTGAATCCCTTAATAACATTCAATGCATTTCGCGTATTAGACCAGAACTCTGTTTTTGCCTTATCCGAAGCATTCTCCAAGAAAACCACGCTACGTTTCTTAACCAACAAAGAACAGTTGCTTTCATATCTTGGGAAAAATAGGAATCTTGTCGACACTGTTCAAACCATATTACGCACCTATGGAGGTGTTTTTGAATTCGATACCAAGATAAATACGGTTTTGATTGCTAAAAAGGCCGGGGCTACTGAAGAATCAATACTTAAGACCCTAAGACAGTTGAAAGCAGAAAACATAATAGCATATCAAGAACGCAATAGCGATTTGGAGCTTACTTTTTTAGTACCTCGTGAAGACGATGTTACAATTAATGTATTCGCCCATAAAGTGAAAGCGCTTAACGCGACAAAGGTCAAGAACATTAAAAACATATTGACCTATATTAACAATACCAAAGTATGTCGCAGTAAACAACTGTTGCATTACTTTGGCGAGAAAGTTGAAACCAATTGTGGCAAATGTGATATTTGCAAGGCCAAAATTCCGTTGGATGCTAACATAACAGCTTTCGTATCCGACGAGATTGTTCGGCTGTTAAAAACTGAAATTAAATCTTCCAGGGAATTGATAAAAGCTTTAGACTTTGAAGAAAACACTATATTGATTTCAATAAGAGAACTATTGGAATCTGGGAAAATTAGAATAAACACCCGAAATGAATACGAGCTTGGACAAAAAAGATGAATTGAGAATTGTTTTTATGGGTACACCAGCGTTTGCAGTGACAATTCTGGATAAGTTGGTTCAAAACGATTACAACATTGTTGGGGTAATTACTTCACCGGATAAACCTTCTGGCAGAGGTCGAAAAATAAATAAATCGGCCGTTAAACTTTATGCTGAAGAAAAAAACCTTAAGGTATTACAGCCTACGAATCTTAAAGCTGAGGACTTTTTAGGAGAGCTTGCGGGTTTAAAGGCCAATTTGCAAATTGTAGTGGCTTTTAGAATGTTACCTAAGCAAGTTTGGGAAATGCCAGATTATGGCACATTCAATCTTCATGCTTCGCTACTTCCTAATTACAGGGGTGCCGCGCCAATAAATTGGGCAATCATCAATGGGGAAACTGAAACTGGGGTCACCACATTTTTCATTGATGACAAAATAGACACCGGTGAAATGATACTCCAGGATAAGGTCACTATAGCAGATGATGATTCCGCGGGCACACTACATGACAAATTAATGTATTTAGGAGCTGATCTAGTATTGAAAACGGTAAAACAAATCCAGAATGGAAAGGTAGTGCGCACGAAACAAGACTTCGATGCCGATGTAAGATCTGCCCCGAAGATTCATAAAGACACCTGCAAAATAGATTGGGACCAGTCTTTAGAAAAAGTATACAACCATATTAGAGGATTAAGTCCTTACCCAACATCTTGGACAATTTTAATGAATAATGGTGAAGAAATATTTTTAAAAATATATAAAGCCAATAAAGAGAATGAAAAACATAATCTTAAAAACGGGCAAATCATTTACACTAAAAAAGAAATGAAGGTTGCGGTAAAAGGCGGCTACTTAAATCTGTTAGAAATTCAACTTCCAGGGAAGCGAAAAATGGAAATTCGCGACGTCCTGAACGGTCTAAAATTGGCAGAAACGGCTTCGATGGTGTAAAGTCCCACTCTCATTGGGCTGCGAGAAGCGTGAAAAAAGCCCTACTTTATCAACAAACGTACTGAGTTATCAACAAAAACGCCGATTTCCCCTTATTTTACTTGCGTTCACCGCAAATCCGTATAAATTTGTTAGAAGGTTTAAAATAATTTTAAAACAATTAATTTAATTACACTATGAACAAAACAGAATTAATCGATGCAATGGCTTCTGATGCTGGCATCACAAAAGCCGCGGCAAAAAAGTCATTAGAATCTTTCTTAGGAAACGTTGAAGGTTCTCTTAAAGGAGGTAATCGCGTATCTTTAGTAGGTTTCGGATCTTGGTCCGTATCTAGAAGAAATGCAAGAGAAGGTAGAAATCCATCAACTGGAAAAACTATCCAAATTGCAGCTAAAAATGTTGTAAAGTTTAAAGCAGGTGCTGATTTAGGCAAAGCGGTAAACTAGTCTATATTACTATAATATCTAAAAGCCCTGATGTTAACATCAGGGCTTTTTTATTACTACCTATTTGTGATTAAAAGGATTTAGCTTATTTTAGTTACAGCAAGAAAAAGAATATGGTCGCTTTAAAGCCCAAAAAAGGAAAATTACTCATCGCAGAACCTGCTTTGACAGGTGATGTGTCATTCAATAGATCTGTTGTTTTGCTGGCAGAGCATAATGAAGAGGGATCTGTTGGTTTTATTCTTAACAAACCTTTGGAATATCATATAAATGACTTGGTCACTGAGATATTAATACCCCTACAAGTATATAACGGAGGTCCTGTTGAACAGGACAACCTTTATTTTATACATAAGGTACCGCATCTTATTGATAATAGTATAGAAATTTCGGATGGTATTTATTGGGGTGGTGATTTTGAAAAGACCGTAAGCCTTATTAACGAAGAATTGATCTCAGATCACGATATTCGATTCTTTTTAGGATATTCAGGCTGGTCCTCACTACAATTGGATGAAGAGTTATCATCCAAATCTTGGATTGTTGTACGAAACGAATATGAAAGTAGTATTATACAAAAATCCACTACCGCTTTTTGGAAGGAAAAAATGGTTGAACTTGGTGGCAATTATCTGCTTTGGTCCAATGCACCTGAAAATCCAAGTTTAAATTAATTTATTGCTGGGATTAGCCCAGTCTGGCCATAGCATTTAATTTACCCAATAAATTTTTTGAAACCGCAGTTTCAAAGTCCTTTTTCCTATATTTTGTAATTGGTTGAATCCCGACTATAGCATTCGTAACAAAGAGTTCATCGGCTTTTTGAAGTTCAAAAGGGGAAATTGATTCTTCAATAAAGGTATAATCCTCAATTTTGGCTAAAATAGCTATTAGTTTATTACGTATTATTCCATTTAAACATCCGTCTGATATCGGTGGGGTCTTTATTACATTTCCCTTCACTAAAAATAGATTACCGTTTAGTGCTTCTACAACGCTTTTATTCGTGTTCAACAACAAACAATTTTGATACTTATTTTCTTTGGCGAATATACTACCAACGACATTCAGGATTTTATTGTTGGTCTTTAATGTGGAAAGCATATCAGGATTAACATAAAAGTCTTTGAACAACTCAACTACGTAGGTTGCATCTTCAATAACATAGAAAGGAGAATGCAACGCTTTGACTTCAATAAGGTAGGAAACATTATTGGTTTCAGGAGTGTATAAGCCCCCATTCTTCCTAAAAACCGTCAGTCGCACCCTTACCGATTTTACTTCGATATCGCTGGCATTTATGGTTTTAAATATCTGGTCTTCAAGGTATTCCATAGTAAAATTCATAGGAATCTCCATTCTTAGAATACGCATAGATGCCATTAACCTAAGGTAATGCTCTTCCCAAAAAAATGTATTTCCATTTACCACCCTAATCGTTTCAAAAAGGGAATCACCATAACGCAGTCCCCTATTTTCATGATTTAGAAAATCAACCTCTTTAGCAAGTAGCTTGCCGTCAAAATTTATCATAAAAAAAGCCCTGATAGTTTCATCAGGGCCAAATATACTGTATAATTATAAGTTGAATTTATTTAGAACCTAAAACCTGCTTTAAATCAGAAACCTGGTTTTCCCATAGCATTTTGGCTTCGTCAAGTTCATCTTCCACGGCAAAATCCGTTATAAAAAGTGAAACGTCCTTTGTAATCTCATCTACAATAATCTTCAATTCAAAATAAGAGTCATCCTCATTTTCTTCCCACGCGAATTTTACAAATTCATCGCTCTTGCGTTTTAGTAATTTCGCTTCTTCTTCGGAACCGTCCCAAATAAAAGTAAACATCTCTCCCCTTGAGTTCACATTATCCGCGAACCACTCGGAAAGACCAGAGGGTGTTGCTAGGTACTGGTACAATAACTGTGGTGATGATTGAATTACAAATTCTATTTCAAACTTAATCTTATCGTTCATTACGATTTGGTATTTATTATGGGCAATATATATATTTATAAATGATAAAAAAATTAAAACCGATAGAATATTTTTTAGCGATTGAATGTTGAAGAACAAAAAATTAAACTTTATATTTGCAGCCGTTTTAAGCGACATGGCGAGGTAGCTCAGCTGGTTAGAGCGTCGGATTCATAACCCGGAGGTCGCG
>CAZYQR010000157.1:0-6429 GCA_964649755.1 uncultured Maribacter sp.
TTTGCTGCTGCTGCCTTTGTAGGTATTGATTTTATTGGAATTAAGACTTTCAGATCTCCATTTAAAATAAATCTCAGGAACGTTTTAGGTGGAATAGCGCTCGGTGTTCCCAATTATTTTTCCATTTACTATCTGCTGAAAGCATTGCAAAACCCCTTTTTAAATAGTGCTTCCGTTTTCACCATCAACAATGTTGCCATCGTAATGTTATCCACATTATTAGGTATTCTTTTGTTCAAAGAGCAGATAAGTCTCAAAAACTGGGGCGGAATCGTTCTGGCTATCATAAGCATAATCCTAGTTGCGATATTCTAATGGAAAACTCGGATAAATTTAAGACTTTGGCCAAACCAACGAACGAAATACTCTTCAAAGAGAAAAAGAGCAAGTTTTTCGGCTATGCATTTCCAATAACAACTGAAGATGAAGTAAAACCCATTATAGCAGATCTAAGAAAAAATCATCATACTGCAAATCATGTGTGTTATGCATGGCAACTGGGGGTTTCAAAAATTAGTTATCGAGCGAATGATGATGGGGAACCAAATAATTCGGCGGGAATGCCAATTTATGGGCAAATCAAATCCTTTGAACTTACAAATGTCCTAGTTGCAGTTGCTCGAATTTTTGGAGGAACAAAGCTTGGTGTTGGTGGCCTAATAAGTTCGTATCGAAAAGCTGCCCAAATGGCACTTGAAGAATCGGAAATAATTGAAAGAACAATAAGAGCGGATATTGAAGTTACATTTGGTTATCCTGATATGGATAAGGTGATGCGAATCATAAAACAATATCAGTTGGAAATTGTATCCCAAAAATTGGAAATGGATTGTAACATAACTGTTAGCGCTGCCAAAAGCAAGGCCCAACAAATTGTTGACAACTTCAATACAATTAAAGATATTACAGCAAAAGAAATGAACAATTAAATCTTGAGTTTTTCAAGAATATATTCTGGGCATCTTATTGGCTTATTTTTTTCGGCATCCATAAACGCAAGTACAGTGTTTGCTTCAGCCAACAATTCACCCTCTTCATTGTATATCTCGTAGTCAAATTCAATCCTCACCTGTGGTTTTTTTCTTAGGATTGTACGCACTGTCAAAAGGTCGTCGTAAATAGCTGATTTCTTGTAATTTAACTGTAATGAAATAACAGGCAGGATAATTCCGTTTTCTTCCATCTCTTTATACGAAATTCCCAGCACCCTTAACCACTCAACCCTTCCCATCTCCAAATACTGTGGGTAGTTCCCGTGATACACCACTCCCATTTGGTCTGTTTCGCCATAGCGAACCCTAAAAGAAATATCATTAAAATCCATATTTATCCAACTAAAAATTATATATTTAAAAGCTTCTGCAGGAAGCCCGTTAACATGCGAAAAAAAAAGGGTAAATTCAACCCCAAATCATTTTTTTTTTAGGATTATTGTTCACATATTTGTCAAACCTAATTTACTCTTGCATATCATAAGGACCATAGGCTAATTATGCTTAAAAATAATCAATAAATAAGAGAAATTTCTATAATGAGTGTAACTGCAAATTCCGTTTGGAACAATTGTTTGGCGTTTATCCAAGATAACATCCAACCGCAGGCATTCAAAACATGGTTTGAGCCCATCAAACCTGTTAAGCTCTCAGAAAACGCATTGAGTATTCAAGTGCCAAGTAAATTTTTTTACGAATGGCTAGAGGAGCATTATGTTAAACTGCTTAAGGTTGCACTTACAAAAGAGTTGGGTGAGACGGCCAAATTGGTATATATAATCCGTATGGAAAATACCTATGGCAATCGCGAACCATTCACAGAGAAAATTCCCAGTTCAAACAGAGGTAATATAGGATCACAGGAAATGGATGTGCCTATTAAATCTAAAAACCCAGAACTTCGTAACCCTTTTGTAATTCCGGGTATACGAAACATAAAGATAGAATCCCAGTTAAATCCAAATTACAATTTTGACAATTTCCTTGAGGGAGATTCAAATCGACTGGCACGTTCAGCAGGTATGGCGGTAGCCAACAAACCTGGTGGCACATCGTTTAATCCGTTATTGATATTTGGTGGTGTAGGATTAGGTAAAACGCATTTAGCACACGCTATAGGGGTTGAAATAAAAGATAAATATCCCGAACGTACTGTTTTGTATATTTCAGCTGAGAAATTTACGCAACAGTATATAGAGTCTGTAAAGAAGAATACAAGAAATGATTTTATACATTTTTATCAATTGATAGATGTATTGATAATTGATGACGTTCAATTCCTCTCAGGGAAATCTGGTACACAAGATGTTTTCTTCCATATTTTCAATCATTTGCACCAAAATGGCAAACAAGTAATCTTAACTTCAGACAAGGCTCCTGTTGATATGCAGGATATTGAACAAAGATTATTGTCAAGGTTTAAATGGGGATTATCGGCAGAGTTGCAGAATCCTGACTACGAGACCCGAATTTCTATCCTAAAAAATAAACTATATCGCGATGGCGTTGAAATGCCTGATGATATTGTTGATTATGTGGCAAAACACATTAAGACCAACATTCGCGAATTGGAAGGTGCAATCATATCTTTAATAGCACAATCATCTTTCAATAAGAAAGAGGTTACCTTGGAATTGGCACAACAAGTGGTTGAGAAGTTTGTTAAGAATACCAAGCGAGAAGTTTCTATCGATTATATTCAAAAAGTGGTTTCTGATTATTTTGAAATGGATGTCGCTACCTTACAATCCAAAACCAGAAAAAGGCATATTGTTCAAGCAAGACAATTGGCCATGTTCTTTGCAAAAAAGTTTACCAAAGCTTCTTTGGCCAGTATTGGTTCACAAATTGGTAAAAGGGATCATGCAACCGTTTTACATGCCTGTAAAACAGTGGATAACCTCGCAGAAACCGATAAACAGTTTCGCAAGTATATCGAGGATTTAACAAAGAAACTTACCTAAACCTTTTTAATGGTAACTAAAGTTTTAATGGTTTGCCTTGGAAATATCTGTAGGTCGCCATTAGCTGAGGGTATACTCCAAAGTAAAGTCGATATCGATGCTGTTTGTGTAGATTCCGCTGGTACAGGAGAGTATCATATTGGAAGTAGACCAGATAGTAGAAGTATTGCAGTTGGACTTAAATATAATATTGATATTACCCATCAACGCTGTAGAAAGTTCAATGCACAGGACTTCAAGGATTTTGACCTGATTTATGTAATGGATCATAGCAATTATAAAAACGTTACAGCCTTGGCACAAAATGAAGAGGAGAAAGCAAAAGTTAAGCTAATCCTAGATGAGGTCGATATTGGGTTCAAGGAAGTGCCAGACCCTTACTATGATGATGATGGATTTGAAGATGTTTTTCATCTAATTGATGAGGTCTGTAATATTATTGCCAAAAAATTGAAAGCAAATTAGTGCACAGAGATGGCAGAAAATACAATACCAAAAGGCAAACTATTTTTAATACCCACAACTTTGGGCGAAAACGAGCCTTTAGAAGTTCTACCAATTTCAATTAAAAGGGCGATTGAAGAGATTGATTATTATATTGTTGAAAATGAGAAGTCAGCTAGACGTTTTATTAAAAAGATAAGCCCGAGAAAAGCCCAATCAAGCTTACTTATTGAAATCTTGAATAAATATACAGAACCCGAAGTTATTCCCACTTTCTTACAACCTTGTCTTGAAGGACGTAATGTTGGAGTACTTTCGGAAGCAGGGTGCCCTGGAATTGCTGACCCAGGAGCTGATGTTGTTAGAATAGCACATCAAAAAAATATACAAGTGGTTCCATTAGTGGGCCCGTCATCAATTGTGATGGCTATGATGGCCAGTGGTATGAATGGACAAAATTTCGCTTTCAATGGTTACCTGCCAATTGACTCAACAGAAAGGAAGAAAGCCATTAAATCATTGGAAAAAAAGTCAAGTGATCTTGGTCAATCACAAATATTCATTGAAACTCCTTATAGGAACGACAAACTGTTGGCCGAATTATTAAAGACCCTTTCAAACAACACCCTACTCTGTATCGCTTGTGATATTACATTAAATACTGAATTCATTGATACCAAAAAGATTTCGGATTGGAAAAAAACATCTTTAGATCTTAACAAAAGGCCTGCCATATTCATTTTACAAGCTTAATAAATAAACCCTGACAAAATTGCCAGGGCCTACCATTTTCATATGTATAAATAATCTTAAACTTTTGGATTTCGCTTTGCTGCTACTACTGACAAATCGTAACCAGAAAATTTCTTGATGTATTTGTCTATCGATGTCCCATAGGCATCTTTGGTATTAATTTTACCATAAGAACGCAAATACTTCATAACATTTCCTGGACCTGCTAAATGAGCAGCTGCCAACATCCCAGATTCAGTAATTTGTATTCCTCGGATTCTTTTACCAACAAACCTTTCAATATCTCTTCTCATAATCCATTTATTGCGGGCAATATTAGTTTCGAACGCCTTCTCCTGCAAAATGGGATCATTCAAAAAATTAGAAGTATTGGAAATTCCTACTAATTTCAGGGTTCCAATGCCAAATTGGTATTTTCCTAGGTAACCCAAGGTATTGGTAACAAAATAATTTCCAGAAGATTCTTTAAAGGCCAATGCCTCTTTAAAACCAATAAAGGAAGTGCCCAAAAAGGGCGCTGACACCATGGTCGATGCAAAAACAGTTTTGTCTTTGGGAAACAAAACTTTCGTAGGTTCATTGACTTTTAAAGTTTTAGGCACTTCCTGATTAGAGGTTAAGCCAATAAAACTTGCAAAAATCAAAAGCATGATAAGAGAACAAAAAAAGACTATACATCTTCTCATATCTCTATTTTCTTAAGACTTACAACCAAAAATTGGTTTGCTTAAATTTCACACTACAAAGATATGGCTGTAAATAAATGTGGATTCCAACGCCTTGTTAAAAATCACTGATTTTAGGCAACCAGTCCTAAAATTCCGATTAGTAGTCTATCTTTTGATATTTTGGGTATTTATCCATCGGATATACTGCGTTTTATTTCGGTTGTGTTGCGCACCGGTCTTTGCAAATTTGTGATATCCGAAGTTCTCTACATTAGCCACCATATAAATATAATCATGTTTCTCTGGGCTTAGTACTGCATCAATAGCTGAAATATCGGGCATGGTTATGGGTCCTGGAGGTACACCGGCATATTTATAGGTATTGTAAGGAGAATCCAATTCCAGGTCTTTATAAAGTACTCTTTTGATTACAAGATTGAAGTCATTTCGATGTTTTTTTATGGCATAAATCACCGTCGGATCCGCTTGCAAGAGCATCCCCTTTCGCAATCTGTTCAAATACAGCCCTGCAACCCTTGGCCTCTCATCAATTTTTGCCGTTTCTTTATGTACAATAGAGGCCAGGGATACAACTTCATTAGGAGTTAATCCCATAGCCTTGGCCTTGACACGCCGTTCTTCATTCCAGAAGCGATTATATTCGTTTAACATTCTACCCCTGAATTTTTCCGCGGAAGTATTCCAGAAAAATTCATAACTATTGGGTATGAACATTGCGATTTGGGTAGCATCGGTAAATCCGTTGGCAGTATAAAAAGATTTGTCTTTCAATATAGATAAGAGGCTCATACTGTCAGGCTCAATTTGCGATGAGATCCTTCCAGCCAAATCTGCCATGGTTTCTTGATTGTTAAAAGCCACTTTTACTGGAATATTTTTACTTCGAAGGGAATTGACAATGTCATTATTATTCATTCCCCTTTGTATAGCATACTTCCCACCTTTTACATTATTGGAATAACCTTTCCTGTCTGCTACTTGAACAAAAGACGCTGGATTCTTTAATAAAGGCGCCAATAAATCCTGTACATCATTAATATTTGAATCGGTTGGTATAAAAACAAAAGTTTCTTCATTATTGAATTTGGTATTGGGTGAAAATATTGCATCATATACCTTATAGGCAAAAACACCTCCCACAATAAGACCCAGAGCAACAATCAATAATAAAATTTTCTTAATGTACATTATGGTTTAATCTTTTGTAATAAAACTTCGTTTTTGAATTTTCCATTTGAAAATATCCAGTCCTTCTTAATGCCAATTTCCTCAAATCCCATTTTTTTGAACAAATGCATGCTAGCTGAATTATCTTCCATGACATTGGCGAACAATTGTCGAAGACCTAAAGTTGTAAAACCATAATCAGACAGTAACTTAATAGCTTCTGTACCAATTCCTTGATTTCGTTCTTTCTCTTCCAAGATGACTATTCCTACCCCTGCTCTTTTATTCTTGGGATCAAAATCAAACAAATCGATTAGACCTAGCACCTTTTCCCCTTTACATATGCAAAGTCTTAACTGCTTTACGTCATAAATGTCACGATGCGCATTGTCTAAATATTGCTTTAGCACGTGTTTGGAA
>CAZYQR010000158.1:0-6418 GCA_964649755.1 uncultured Maribacter sp.
AAAGTTTCAATTGAAGAGGCAATATCAATTGTAAAATCTGGTGATCGCGTTTTTGTTCAAGGAGCCGCAATGACCCCCAATACACTAGTAAATGCGTTGTGCGAAAATAGATATAAGGAACTCGAGAATGTCGAAGTCATATCCATACATACAGATGGGGAAGTAAAATATGCTATTCCGCCTTACAGCCGAGCTTTCAAAATCAACAGCTGTTTTGTTGGTGGAAATGTGAGAAAAGCGGTCAACACAAACCAAGGAGATTATATACCCATTTTTCTAAGTGAAATTGGATTGTTATTCAGAAGGAATATTTTACCACTGGATGTTGCCATTGTTCAGGTTTCCCCTCCCGACCGCCACGGATATTGCTCCTTGGGGGTATCGGTTGATGTTACGTTACCTGCTATTCAAACGGCAAAAAAAGTAATCGCCCAAGTAAATCCTCACGTACCAAGGACCCATGGCGATGGTATAATCCACGTTCGTAATATAGACTACGCCATTGATGTAAATGACCCCATACATACCTACAATCCGACAGGATTATCTGAAACTGACAAACTAATTGGGAAGCATGTTGCAGAACTCATTGAAGATGGGGCTACTTTGCAATTAGGTATCGGCAATATTCCGAATGCCGTATTGAATAATTTGCAAAATCATAAGAGACTAGGTGTACATACTGAGATGTTTTCAGACGGACTCTTACCTTTGATTGAAAAGGGTATCGTTACCGGAGAGGACAAAGTCATGAACATTAGAAAAATAGTCACCGCATTTGCAGCCGGTTCGCAAAAGCTGTATGATTTTATCGATGATAACCCTTTGGTACAATTCAAAGAAGCTGCTTATACCAATGACACGGCAGTAATCAAAAGAAACCCAAAAGTTACTGCAATCAACAGTGCTATTGAAATAGACCTTACTGGGCAAATCTGTGCAGATAGTATTGGTTATCGACATTTTTCCGGTGTAGGTGGCCAAATGGACTTTATTAGAGGTGCTAGACTTTCTGAAGGAGGTAAACCTATCTTTGCCTTAGCTTCACAAACGGGTAAAGGGGTGTCAAAAATAACCCCCCATTTGAGAGAGGGAGCTGGTGTAACCACTACAAGAGCGCATGTTAATTATGTAGCTACTGAATACGGTGTTGTGAGTCTGTTTGGCAAAAACCTGCATCAGCGTGCGAAGGCACTAATCTCGATTGCCCATCCTGAACACAGGGAGGCATTAAGTAAAGCGGCCTTTGAAAGATTTGAAAGATAAGTTTAAAGCAAGCAAATACAATTAAATCCCATTCCTAAAAGAAAAATCATGGAATTTTTTCAAGGGAACGGGATTTTTTATTTACATTTGTTAACCGTTTAGTTAAACCATATAGTTAATGAAAGATTCGGGTACCGAAGCGACTATTTTAAATGCAGCAATAACCATATTCCAAAAAAAAGGTATGGCAGGTGCACGCATGCAGGAAATTGCGGATGAGGCCCAAATAAACAAAGCCATGCTGCACTATTATTTCAGAAATAAACAGCAGTTATTCGAAGCCGTCTTTATGCAAGCCTTTCGAAAATTGGCTCCTCAGCTAAACCTCATATTTGCATCTGAGGATGGTGTTTTTGAAAAAATCAAAAAATTCACTTCAAACTATATTGATTTTATCATTGAAAATCCATATTTGCCTGCCTTTGTCATACAGGAGCTGAACAACAATCCTGAATTTGTGACGAAATTCATGTCGCATGATGGCAAACCAGACCCAAGACCTTTCTTGAGTCAGATTGAAGAAGAAATCAAAGCAGGAAATATTAAGGAAATACCTCCGAAGCAATTGTTGTTAAACCTTTTATCACTTACCATTTTTCCGTTTGTTGGTGAAGTAATGATTAAGGTAATAATGAATATTTCAGATGTTGAATTTCGACAATTGATTGAAGAACGTAAAACTTTGATTGCCGAACAATTAATAAGTAGTATTAAAATATAATCGGTTTCATAGTTATTGAACAAACAAGACAAGAAATATGGAAAATTTAAAAACCCATAGCATAAAAACAATAAGCCTATTGCTCTTTCTGGTTCTGCCTTTAACCATTGTGGCACAACAAACACTCACCCTAGATGAGTGCTTTGAAATGGTTACAAAGAATTATCCTCTGGCGAAACAGTCCGATTTATTGAATGATAAAGCAAATCTGGATATTGAGGCAATAAACACGGGCAAATTGCCCCAACTGGATATAAACGCACAGGCCACTTATCAATCCGATGTTACAACTATACCAATTCAACTTCCAAATGCAACCGTAGAGCCTCCTAATAATGACCAATACAGGGCAACACTGGCTATAAGCCAATCCATTTACAATGGCGGACTTATAGATGCCTCTGTTAAAGTAAAGGAAGCGACAGCCAAAGTTGACCAACAAGAGGTAGAAATAAACCTATACGGGTTGAAAAACAGGGTCAACCAACTCTATCTTTCAGTTCTACTTCTACAAGAAAACAAAGCATTATTGGGAGCCAAGGAAAAACAACTTCAAACCCGTATAAATGAAGTCAAAGCAGAGGTTGAATACGGCACGCTTTTGCCCTCTTCTGCCGATGCCCTTGAAGTGGAACTCCTAAAAATAAAACAAAATTATTCAGAATTGGATTATTCCAAATCGGATTTAATACAAAGATTATCGCTATTGATTGACAGAGAACTGAACATAGATGTGGCTTTGCAACGGCCGGAGGTTTTTACAGCACCCCCAAAGGAAGCCATCAGACCTGAACTTATGTTTTTCGAGCTCCAAAAAGAGCAAATCGATTTTTCTTCCGAATTACTCACAAAAACAAATAGTCCAAAAATAAGTGCCTTCGCCCTGGGAGGTTATGGAAATCCTGGACTGAACATGCTCGACAACTCCTTCAAAACTTTTTATATGACAGGACTGCGGTTGAACTGGAATATTTTCGATTGGAATAAGACGAAGACCGAAAAGCAATCCCTCCAAATCAATAAAGATATTATCAATACTCAAAAAGAGACTTTTGAACTCAACAACAACCTTGAAATTGTTAATCTACAAACCGAAATTGATAAGTTACAGGAGCTGATAGTCCTAGACGAGGCAATTATTTCCCTTCGTGAAAACATGGTAAAGTCTGCCGAATCACAATTAATAAATGGGGTGATTACCTCCTCGGCATTTATCTCGGAGTTTACGGATCTATACGAGGCCAAAAGCAATCTGAACCTAAACAAAACACAATTATTGATGCAACAGATTCAATATCAAATTACTAAGGGAACTTATGGAAAGAATTAATTCTGATCCTATTAAAAAAGACTAAAACGATGAAAAAAGTAGAAATAAGCATAATCACATTTATCTGGATCACTTTAATGGCATGTAACGGCAATGGTGACAAGGCAGACGGCTACGGGAACTTTGAGGCCACGGAAACCACAATATCGTCTGAAGCCAATGGAAAACTATTGTCCTTTAGTGTGGAAGAAGGCATTACACTGAATAAAAATGCAATTGTTGGCATAGTAGATACCGTGCAATTATCCTTAAAACGGGATCAGTTACTGGCTGCAAAGAATACAGTCTTTTCTAAATCCAAGAATGTCCTCTCGCAACGACAAGTATTAAAAGAACAGCTAAAGGTGGCCGTAAACGACCAGAAAAGGATAAAGAACTTGATTAAGGATAAGGCAGCAACAACGAAACAATTAGATGATATAAATGGTCGAATCGATATATTAAAACAACAGATGAAAGGTGTGGAAACCCAGAATGCGCCTATTGTAAATGAGGTTAAAAGCATAGAGATACAAACCCAACAAATTGAGGATCAAATTGAAAAAAGCATCATTAGAAATCCCTTAAAAGGAACTGTTTTGGTCAAATATGTTGAACCCAACGAGATAACTGCTTTTGGAAAGCCCTTGTACAAAATTGCCGATTTGGATGAAATGACCTTACGTGTCTATATCAGCGAGACTCAATTGGCATCGATCAAAGTGGGTCAAGAAGTTACGGTCAAAATCGATGCAGGAGAACAAATGAAATCGTATGTTGGAAAAGTAAGCTGGATTTCAGATACTGCCGAGTTCACGCCCAAAATAATACAGACCAAGGAGGAACGTGTAAACCTGGTATATGCAGTAAAGATCAAGGTGAAAAATGATGGCAGCCTCAAAATAGGTATGCCTGCAGAAATGTGGATTGAAAACGAAGATGAATAGCCAGAAGAGAATTAACGCAACAAAAACATAATGAAAATCACACAGATCACCGCAGTGGTACTGGCCGGATTCATAGGCATCATGTCTATCATCTCAGGGTCATCGGTACTTTTAGGGTTTCGAGAGGTTGGATATAGGGTTTTGAACGAACTTGTAGTTTACAATGTTGCCCTCGGGGTTTTATCCGTTATTACGGCATTCCTGATTTGGAAACATGTTTTGCTTTCCAAAAAAATGATATTCCTGATTCTTATTTTTCATGGATCTGTCCTGGCCTATCTATACTTCTTCAGTGAAACGGTTGCCATGGAAAGTATAAAAGCAATGACTTTTAGAGTGGCTATTTGGTTGATGATTTTCATTTTAGTACAACTCGGACATTTAAAAAAAACGAACACTATTAATACTTGAATAATGAAAAAAACAATAATTACAGTGATAGCCCTTTTCTTTATAGTGGCAGGTTGCAAGGAAATCAAGAACAAAAATGCCGCACAGGACGAAACAACGGATACAGAAACGATTGACTATAAAAACCATACCAAAACTCCAAATGAATTGAACAACGATTGGGTCAACGTAATCGTGCTGAACAACGATATTAAATGGCAAGCGAACATAGAGACCACAGAAGGTGTTATGAAAATGTTGTCATTGATAGAGGAAAACCAAACTATTAACATTGAAGATTATATAAAGTTGGGAAATAGCTTAAACGAAGTTAAAAATACCGTTGTTAAGGAATGTACTATGGAAGGGGCATCGCACGATAACCTCCACGTTTGGCTGCATCCCCTTATCAAAAAAATAGAACTGCTCCAGAAGATACAAAATGCTGAAGAAGGGGCACAATTGACTTCCAACATCAAAATGCACTTGGAGGGATACTACGATTATTTTAACTAAGGACATCGGCATCAGAATTTTTTAATCTAAAAACGAAATGGGCATATCCGTAAAGAACATTAGCAAATCATACGATAAGGTTATGGCCTTGAAAGATATTTCCTTCGAGGTAAAATCCGGGGAATTGTTCGGCTTGATAGGCCCTGACGGAGCTGGGAAAACCACTCTGTTCCGTATCCTGACCACTTTGTTGATTGCGGATGAAGGGGAAGCCACAGTGGCAGGGTACGATGTCGTCAAAGATTATAAGTCCATCAGAAATCATGTAGGTTATATGCCAGGACGATTCTCCCTCTACCAAGATCTGACCGTGGAGGAAAACCTGAACTTTTTTGCCACTATTTTTGGAACAACGATTGAAGAGAACTACGATCTTATCAAAGATATTTATGTGCAAATAGAACCTTTTAAAGACCGCAGAGCGGGAAAACTTTCAGGAGGGATGAAACAAAAACTGGCCTTGTCCTGTGCGTTGATCCACAAGCCAAAAGTATTGTTCCTGGATGAGCCAACTACAGGTGTAGATCCTGTTTCCCGTAAGGAATTTTGGGAGATGTTGAAACGCCTACAGGAGAAAAATATCACCATTCTTGTCTCGACACCCTATATGGATGAGGCTGCGCTCTGTGATCGAATAGCCTTAATAGCAGATGGTAAAATTTTACAAATCGATACGCCAGAATCCATCATCTCCTATTTTCCAAAGAAAATTTATGAAGTAAAAACTTCGGATACCTACAAATTGATTCAAGATCTAAGCGTTTATCCCCAAACCCATAGTGCGTATCCGTTTGGAGAATACCTGCATTTTACAAGCAAAACAGCTGACTTTAAAGAAGAAGATTTAGTTTCTTTTTTAACGGCAAAAAATCATATTGATATTGAAGTCCTCAAAACCGAACCAACTATTGAGGATACATTTATGGAATTGTCCAAATGAAGAAAGAAAATGCCATACAAGTAGAAAACCTGACCAAAATGTTTGGCGATTTCACCGCGGTCAACAATATCTCTTTTCAAGTGGGCAAAGGTGAGGTTTTTGGATTTTTGGGAGCCAATGGGGCAGGAAAGACTACGGCAATGAAAATGTTGATTGGCATACTAAAACCAACATCTGGTAGTGCACAAGTAGCAGGGTTTGACGTAAAAACCAATGCGGAAGATGTAAAGAAAAGTATAGGCTATATGAGTCAGCGCTTTTCTCTTTACAACGACCTGACCATAAAAGAGAACATTACTTTTTTTGGTGGAATCTACGGACTTAAAAAA
>CAZYQR010000159.1:0-6384 GCA_964649755.1 uncultured Maribacter sp.
TTACGTTTGTAAGAGCAGCTTTGGTACGAATCAAAGCAACACCACCACCAGCAACAATACCTTCTTCAACAGCAGCTCTAGTTGCATGTAATGCATCATCAACCCTATCTTTCTTTTCTTTCATTTCAACCTCAGAAGCAGCACCAACATAAAGAACTGCTACACCACCAGCCAATTTGGCCAGACGTTCTTGTAGTTTTTCTTTATCATAATCAGAAGTAGTAGTTTCTATCTGCGATTTAATTTGATTTACCCTTGTTTTGATATTCTTTGCAACACCGCCACCATTTACGATAGTTGTATTGTCTTTGTCTATGGTTACTTTCTCACAAGTACCTAACATATCAATAGTAGTATTGTCCAAAGAGAATCCTCTTTCTTCAGCAATAACTGTTCCTTTGGTCAAGATTGCAATATCCTCTAGCATTGCTTTTCTTCTATCACCAAATCCAGGTGCTTTAACAGCTGCGATTTTCAAAGAACCCCTTAGTTTATTTACAACCAAAGTAGCCAATGCTTCACCATCTACATCTTCTGCTATGATTAAAAGTGGTTTTCCAGATTGTGCAACGGGCTCCAATACTGGAAGCAAATCTTTCATTGAAGAGATTTTCTTATCATACAAAAGTATGTAAGGATTCTCCAAATCAGCAATCATTTTTTCAGAGTCAGTAACGAAATAAGGAGAAAGATATCCTCTGTCAAATTGCATACCTTCCACGATATCCACATAAGTATCTGTACCCTTCGCTTCTTCAACAGTGATTACTCCTTCTTTACCAACTTTTCCGAAAGCTTGGGCGATCAAATCACCAATAGCCACATCGTTATTGGATGAAATAGAAGCAACTTGCTTTATTTTTTCTGAAGAATCACCAACTTTTCTGGACTGTTTTGTCAAATCGGCAACAATGGCATCAACAGCCTTGTCGATTCCTCTTTTTAAATCCATTGGGTTAGCACCCGCTGCAACGTTTTTTAGTCCTTCTTTTACTATTGATTGCGCAAGAACGGTAGCAGTTGTTGTACCGTCACCTGCAAGGTCATTGGTTTTAGAAGCTACCTCTTTTACCATTTGGGCACCCATGTTCTCTAAAGCATCAACCAACTCAATTTCCTTGGCGACAGTAACACCATCCTTGGTCACTACAGGAGCACCAAAAGATTTGCTTATGATTACGTTTCTACCTTTAGGTCCTAAAGTTACTTTTACCGCGTTGGCCAAGGCATCAACACCTCTTCTAAGTCCATCACGTGCTTCAATATCAAATTTTATATCTTTTGCCATAATTTATTATTTGTCATTCCTGCAAAGGCAGGAATCTGATTAATTGTTTTATAATGTTCTTTTTGGATTCCCATTTGCATAGGAATGACAGGTGGGTTATATAATTGCTAAAATGTCACTTTCTCTCATCATAAGGTATTCTGTACCTTCTAATTTTAATTCAGTCCCAGCATATTTTCCATAAAGTACAGTATCGCCAACTTTTACGGTTATTTGCTCGTCTTTTGTTCCAGGTCCTACCGCTACTACTTTACCTTTTTGTGGTTTTTCTTTTGCGGTGTCAGGGATATAAATGCCCGAAGCAGTTTTGGTCTCTGCTGCCATTGGTTCTATAAGAACTCTATCTGCCAATGGTTTAATGCTAACTTTAGCCATATTTATTAGTTTTAAATTGATTTTTATTTTACTTGATTATGTAGACAGAAATTGTGCCATTTTATAAAAACTGACATATTGTAAAACAAAAATGCCAGCTTGTCATTCAGGCTGGCATTTTATTCTATTTTAGATAGATAGTCTACTGACCATCTGTTGCATTATCAGTATTTGTTGCAGGAGCAGGTACTTCTTCAGGCACAGCTTCTGGAACAGTTTCTTCAATATCATCGCCTTCTAATAATTTAGAATCCGCAGCACCAAAATTTCCTTTTAATGCAATGTTCGATGCTAAAATCAAAACAACCAATAAGATGGCCAACGTCCAAGTACTTTTGTCTAAAAAGTCGCCAGTTTTCTTAACACCACCAACTACTTGACTACCACCACCTCCGAAAGAAGAAGATAATCCGCCACCTTTAGGGTTTTGAACCATAATCACCAACACTAATAGAAAGGAAACCGCAATGATAAGAATCAAGAATATTGTAAATGTGCTCATTATTACTAGGTATTTTCTTGTTGTATTTTTTGTGCCGCTTTTATACGGTCTGCAAAGAAACCACTTTTTTCTGGATATTTCAAACTTAAAATCTTGTAAGCTTGAATGGCTTTTTTATACTTTTTCTGCTCTAAATAAACCTTGGCCAAAGTCTCCGTCATCAACTCGTCCTTGTCTAATTTTATAGACTCTGTCATATCAACTTTTGAGGTCGACTTTTTGGTGGGGACTATTTTCGGATTGTTTTCAATAAACTTATCAATAAGATCAAATTTTTTCTTTTTAAGTATATCTTTTTCTAATGGGAAATCACTTTCTTCTTCAGCTGAATCACTAGTATTCAACTTCTCATGGTCTCGTTCTATCGTTTTCAGAGAGGCCAATTGCAACCATTCGCTGAAAGAATGTTTCTCCTGCTTTGTAAAAGGTAAAGGTTTGCCAATTTCAAGTTCTTTTTTAGCTTTTTCTTTTTCTGCCTTTATTGCTTTATCAACCTTGGGATCCTTTGATTTAAATAGTTTTGGGTCTAATATATGGTCTGCATCATCAACGTCTTGAGGCAATGGCTTGTCTTCTGATTTTTCAATAATAGGTATTGGCTTCTCAACCTCAACTAATTCTTCCACATCAGACTCCTGCTTTTCATTCAAATTGGTCTTGCCAGAAATTGAATTGGCAATTGAATTCTGCAAGAAATCCTTGGAAGTGATAAAATCGAAAAGAACATCACGATCTGTAGAATAGGCTGCCGTTTTTTTGAGGGCATTGTTATATTTAAAACTGTTGAGATTTCTAAGGCCTTTTAATTGTAGGGCTCTGGCAGCCTGAAAATAGGGGTATTCCTCCAATACATCTTCCAATTGTTTGGTCTGTATGGGGGTAACAACCTTGTCAGGGTTTTGTAATAAATATGTAAAATCCTGTACGTTCATAGGGGCTTACCAATCTGCAAGTGATTCGTTAAAAATATCTTGGGTAATTCGTTCAAAAATAATTTCGTGTGCTTCGTCTTTTACTGATGATAATTGTGAGTCTGCGGGATAATCATAGAAAAAAGAAAAGCGCTTGTCAAAATCAACATCCTCCTTTGTTTTATTGTAAAAACGAACTTTCACCCCAATTGACAATCTGTTTTGGGCAGCCGTTTGTTGGGCAGTTGCACTCATTGGGGATATACGATATTCCACAATTTCGCCTTCATACAACAAATCTGCATTATTGGTATTTACTAGGTCCAAACTCGTTTGGTTCAATATCCTGTCTTGAAGAGCAAGCGTGAAATCTCGATCCATGCCTGGTTCAAATGTTGACCCAGGACTTTGGGTCGCATAGTTTTGAAAATAATTTACTTGAAAGGTCAGTGCAGTACCTACATTACCACCGGTAAAATTGTAAATACCACAACTAGTTGCAATGATAAAAATGGTGAAAACCAATACTATTTTTTTAAAGCCTTTCATTGTTAAAGATCGTACTGTTTTATTTTGCGGTAAAGGGTGCGTTCAGAAATTCCCAATTCAGCAGCCGCGGCTTTTCGCTTGCCTCGATTTCTTTCCAAGGATTTTTTGATAAGTTCCACTTCCTTTTCCTGTAAAGATAGGGTTTCTTCCTCTTCAATTTCCTCTGCAAAATGGTACTTGTCTTCTTGGGGCGATTTATAGGTGGTTTGTTCTATTTGGGGTTCGGGAAGCCGTAAAACCTCCATGGTTTCGTTTTCTTCCTTTTGAACTTCCTCCCCATTATTTCCGTAGATTTTTTCGATTAAACCTTCGTTTTCTTCCTGTACTTTTTGGGTGTCATTATTTTTTAATAATTCCAGGGTCAATTTTTTCAAATCGGTAAGGTCTCCCTTCATATCGAACAATACCTTATAAAGTATTTCACGTTCATTACTGAAATCACTTTCGCTTTTACCTCGTTCTATGACGGCAGGTAAATTTGAATTGCCCGCATTCGGCAGATAACTGTTCAATGTGGCCAATGAAATATTTCGTCCTTCCTCTAAAACCGAAATCTGTTCTGCGATATTCCTGAGCTGTCGGATGTTCCCAGGCCAACGGTATTTAATCAATAATTGAATGGCACCATCCTGCAAACGAATAGTGGGCATCTTGTATTTCTGTCCGAAATCTGATGCAAACTTTCGAAACAACAAATGTATATCTTCTTTACGCTCACGAAGTGGTGGAATATTAATCTCAACGGTGCTTAATCTATAATAAAGATCTTCCCTGAATTTTTCTCTTTTAATGGCCTCAATCATATTCATATTGGTGGCCGCAACGATACGAACATCAGTCTGTTGAACTTGTGATGACCCAACTTTCAAAAATTCTCCATTTTCAAGAACACGTAGAAGACGTACTTGGGTTGTCAAAGGCAATTCGCCAACCTCATCCAAAAATATGGTACCTCCATCGGCAACTTCAAAATACCCACTTCGGGTAGAAGTTGCACCCGTAAAAGCACCTTTTTCATGACCGAATAATTCGCTGTCAATGGTTCCTTCAGGAATAGCTCCACAGTTTACCGCAATGTACTTTGCATGCTTACGATGAGATAGGGAATGTATTATTTTTGGTATAGACTCTTTACCTACACCACTTTCACCAGTTACCAATACAGAAATATCAGTTGGGGCAACTTGCACGGCTTTTTCCAAAGCTCTATTGAGTTTTGGGTCGTTTCCTATAATTTCAAAACGTTGTTTTATTGATTGTACGCCTTCCATTTTATTCTTGTAACTTCAAGTATCGTTTAATTATTGTTGCTAAGACCAACAGCTTCACCGATTAAGGTGGCAGAGGTGCAGTCATTCATTTTTACATTTACAAAATCTCCTAAGTTGTAATTCTCTTTTGGGAAAACCGCCACAACATTTTGGGAATTTCGTCCTTTCCACATGGTTTCATCTTTTTTTGATGTTCCCTCAATCAAAATTTCTTGAACCATACCTAAATGTTTTTCAGTTCTAAACTGGCAGTGATCCCTTTGGACGGCTATTATTTCTGATAGCCTTCGTTGTTTAATTTCCTCAGGAATATCATCTTCCAGTTTTCTTGCTGCCATGGTGCCAGGACGTTCAGAATATGAGTACATATATCCGTAATCATATTTTACATAATCCAACACGGTCAAAGTATCTTGATGGTCCTCCTCTGTTTCAGTAGGAAATCCAGTAATCATATCATGCGAAATCGCACAATCGGGAATGATTTTTTTAATATTATCTATTAATTCAAAATATTCCTCAATAGTGTGTAGGCGATTCATCGCTTTTAAAATACGATTGCTTCCACTTTGTACCGGTAAATGGATATGGTTACAGATATTTTCATGTTTTGCCATCATCTGTATTACATCCAAACTCATATCCTGGGGGTTTGACGTTGAAAATCGAATTCGCATTTTAGGTTGTGCCTTCGCTACCATATCCAATAAATTTGAAAAATCAACGGCGGTAGCAATTTGCATTTCCGAAGCCTTTTCAAAATCTTTTTTCAAGCCGCCACCATACCAAAGGTAACTATCGACGTTTTGTCCGAGTAATGTAATTTCTTTAAAACCTTTATTCCATAAGTCATTGACTTCACCAAGTATAGATTGTGGGTCACGACTACGTTCCCTGCCCCGCGTAAAAGGCACCACACAAAAAGTACACATATTATCGCAACCTCTTGTAATAGAAACCAAGGCACTGACCCCATTGGTATTTAAACGTACAGGAGAGATGTCGCCATAAGTTTCATCTTTTGACAGCACTACATTAACTGCCTCTCGACCTTCATCAATTTCTTGAATGAGATTGGGTAAATCTTTATAGGCGTCTGGACCAACGACCATGTCCACAATTTTTTCCTCTTCGAGCAACTTGCTTTTAAGGCGTTCGGCCATGCATCCTAGTACTCCCACTTTCATGTGTGGTCTTTTCTTCTTTATGGCATTGTATTTTTCTAAACGCTTGCGAACAGTCAATTCTGCTTTTTCGCGAATTGAACAAGTGTTCACTAAAACCAAATCAGCATCTTCCAATTTTAGGGTTGTATTGAACCCTTCATTGGTCAAGATGGAAGCCACTATTTCGCTATCAGAAAAATTCATGGCACACCCATAACTCTCAATATAAAGGTTGCGGGTATTCTTTTTGTTTTTTTCTAGGGAAAGGGTTTCACCCTGAATAGACTCGTCAATGATTTTCTCCATATAATAATCCTTTCTT
>CAZYQR010000160.1:0-6362 GCA_964649755.1 uncultured Maribacter sp.
CGCGACCCCCTGCGTGACAGGCAGGTATTCTAACCAACTGAACTACCAGACCAATAAATAATGAACATAATACTACAAAAGCCAATCTTGTATTCTAATGCTGACGAAGCTTAGCTTATCAGTATCCTGACCAACTGGGTTGCGTCACGACCAACTGAACTACCAGACCGTGCTTAGAGCGGTGCAAATATACATTGCTTATTGAATTCCGCAAACATTTTCCTTCAAAATATTATTAGAAGATTATAGGAATTTTTGGCGCTCAACCATAAAGGTATTCAACACCTTTGAGAAATTGCCACGAACATCAACATCAACATACTTTATCTTGTATTGGGCACACTTCATTTTAAGCTCATCAAAATAAGTCTTGATGGCTTCCTCGTAATTTTCTTTAATAGTTTCTGAAAACAAATCTATGTGTTCACCTGTCTCCACATCTAAAAATCGCTTGGGTGTATTCTCAAAATCAAAATGGAATTCCTTATCCATATCCAATAAATGGAACAAAACCACCTCATGTTTGTTGTACTTTAAATGACGTAGCGCATCAAATATCCTATCATCATCAGTAGCTGTTTGAAACATATCTGTGAATAAGAAAATAAGGCTCCTACGTTTTAATTTTTCAGCTATCAGATGTAAATACGTATAAAGCTCCGTTTGCTTGGCAGGCTTGGTGTCCAAACTAATCTCACTCAATTTGGTCAATAGCATTTGATGGTGCCGTTCACTACCCTTTTCAGGGGAATAAAAGTTATAGGTGTCTGAAAAAACACTCAAGCCAACTGCATCTCGCTGTTTTTTCAAGATATTCATCAGTGCGGCAATTGCCAGCACCCCAAAACCTATTTTATTAAGATTATCGATGGTTGGACTCCCAATTTCCGGATAATACATTGAAGCTGAATTATCTAAAATCATATGGCATCTCAGATTGGTTTCTTCCTCATATCGCTTTGTATATAGTTTGTCTGTTTTCGCAAACAACTTCCAATCAATATGCTTGGTGCTCTCACCGGTGTTATAGATTTTATGTTCCGCAAATTCAGCAGAAAACCCATGAAATGGACTTTTGTGAATCCCACTGATAAAACCTTCGACCACCTGTTGCGCCATAAGTTCCAAATTTTGGAATAGCGTTGCTTTATCTAATTCTGACCTGAGTTTCATTCTTTTAAACTGTACAACTAATATAAAACAAAAAGGCCCTGACGGTACCGTCAGGGCCTTTTTTAATCTAAAAAATTTTATTTCTACAATAATGCATCAATAGCATCCGTATAGACTTTTTTAGGAGAAACCCCTACTTGTCTACTTACAATTTCACCATCTTTAAAGACCAAGACAGTTGGGATATTTCGTACCCCATATTTCGCAGCAAATTCCTGGTTGGAATCAACATCTACCTTACCAACAACGGCTTTACCGTCATATTCTGAACTAACCTCATCAATGATAGGTCCTACCATTCTACAAGGACCACACCAAGCTGCCCAAAAATCTACCACTACTGGTTTATCACTCTTTAAAACTACCTCATCAAAAGTAGCATCTGTTATTTCTAATGCCATGTTTGTTTATTTAAATATTATACAAATTTAGTCAAATATTTTGCCTTATCCTTACTAAGGTAAGATTCGTTTTCCCTATGCCGATATTGGGAAAATTTATTGACAACAATGAGCTTTCCCGACATTTCAGATTTAATTTAATTCAATTTATAATGCACTTCTTTCTCCGCCAGTATCTGCAAAAGCTCACTACTTATCTGCACTTTCTGTTTTCTGCTAATTAAATTCACTTTTATTTCCTCTTCCATTTCATATACCACAAAATTCAAAGGATGATTGCCGGAATGTGAAACCAAGGTGTCTTTCAGTTCTCCAATATTTTCCTCCTTGAGCTCATCAATATTCAATTTGATCGTCAGTTTTTTGGCATAGGTTTCCATAACCTCTTGAAGGAGCATAAAACTATTGTACTGCATTCTTGGATCCCCTTTTTTACCCGTTTCCCTATTCACCCATCCTTCACGTACAAATATTTTAAGATACACAAAGGAGTTGATCATAAGAAAGTGACGAAATTTCAAATACTCCTCTCCAAAAATCCGGAATTCAAAGGTGTCCGTATAGTCTTCAATGGTGAATAATGCCCAACCCTTACCGTTTTTTGAAATGCGATGTTGTACATCTGATACTACACCTGCAATAGAGATTTCCCGGTTTAGCAGCTCTTCCAAATTATGGGCATTGGAAACACTGGCATTACAAAAGGCAGTGATTTCAGTCTTGAAATCATCCAATGGATGGCCAGAAATATAAATACCTACAACTTCTTTTTCACGTCTTAGTTTTTCCATGGTGCCCCACTCCTCGCAAGGCGGTACTTCTGGCTCTGGAATCTGCACTTCGCTGGCATCTCCAAAAAGACTTACTTGAGACGAATTTTCGTTCTCTTGAAACTTAGATCCGTACTTGATTACCTTTTCCAAAAAGGTTACTCCGTCTCCCTCTTGATGGAAATACTGTGCTCTATGGGTGGTGCCAAAGGAATCAAAACCACCGGCCACGGCTAAACTTTCAAAGGCCTTTTTGTTTGAGGCTCGCAAATCTATGCGTTTTGACAAATCAAAAACCGACTTATAGGGCCCTTCTTCTTTTCTATTCTCCACAATTGTTTCAACGGCTGCGCGCCCAACACCTTTTATAGCACCCATTCCAAAACGGACGGCTCCGTCTTTATTCACTGCAAATTTGTAATATGATTCATTGACATCAGGACCTAAAACATCCAAGCCCATACGTTTACATTCTTCCATGAAGAAAGTAACCTGCTTAATGTCGTTCATATTATTGCTCAAGACAGCCGCCATATATTCAGCAGGGTAGTGTGCTTTTAAATAGGCAGTCTGATAAGCGATATAGGCGTAACAGGTAGAGTGACTTTTATTAAAGGCATAGGATGCAAAGGCTTCCCAATCCTTCCATATTTTTTCCAAAATGTCACGGGGATGGCCTTTCTTTTCGCCACCATCCAAGAATTGTGGTTTCAATTTTTGCAGTAGGGAAAAAATCTTTTTTCCCATCGCCTTTCGCAAAACATCGGCCTCACCCTTAGAAAATCCTGCCAATCTTTGGGAAAGCAACATCACCTGCTCTTGATATACGGTAATGCCATAAGTTTCCTTAAGGTTTTCCTCCATGTCAGGAAGGTCATAGGTAATCTCGGCCATTCCATTTTTACGGGAAATAAAGTCCGGAATATATTC
Source organism: uncultured Maribacter sp. (assembly GCA_964649755.1). GTDB lineage: Bacteria > Bacteroidota > Bacteroidia > Flavobacteriales > Flavobacteriaceae > Maribacter_A. The sequence goes on from CAZYQR010000160.1 coordinate 3,275, forward strand.
CATAGGCCCTGGTCGATACAAGGCATTCATAGCAATAAGATCATCAAAAACCGTAGGTCTCAAATCCTTTAAATGCTTTTGCATTCCAGGGGATTCATACTGGAAAATCCCTACCGTATCCCCTCTTTGAAAAAGCTCATAAGTGCTTGAATCATCCAGAGGAAAGTCATCGGGCACCAATTCAATACCATGTTTGGCCTTAACGATTTTAACAGTATCCTTGATTAGGGTCAATGTTTTCAATCCAAGGAAATCCATCTTTAATAATCCGGCACTCTCAACAACAGAGTTATCGAATTGGGTAACATATAGATCGGAATCCTTTGCCGTGGCAACCGGTACGAAATCGGTAATATCACTTGGCGTTATTATCACTCCACAAGCATGGATTCCTGTATTTCGGAGGGAACCTTCCAACACCCTTGCCATATTTACAGTTTCGCCTTCTAAATCATCGCCTTCAGAAATATTCAATAGTTGATTAACCTTCTCTAAATCCTCAGCACGGAATTTCTTCTTCAACTCCGCTTCGGGAACACCGAATATCTTTCCTAACTTGGACATTGTTGGTATCAACTTTGCGATACGATCCGCATCGCCCAAGGGAAGATCTAAAACCCTTGCCGTATCCCGGATTGATGATTTCGCCGCCATGGTACCATAGGTGATGATCTGAGCCACTTGGTTGGCGCCATATTTGTTTATCACATAATCCATTACCCGGCCTCGACCTTCATCATCAAAATCAATATCAATATCAGGCATCGATACCCTATCCGGATTTAAAAACCGCTCAAAAAGTAAATCGTATTTCAAGGGGTCAATATTGGTGATCTTCAAACAATAAGCCACTACTGAACCCGCGGCAGAACCCCGGCCAGGTCCCACAGAAACATCCATATTCCGCGCTTCACGAATGAAATCCTCAACGATTAGAAAATATCCTGGATACCCTGAGTTTTCAATGGTTTTCAGCTCAAAGTCAATACGTTCCTCTATTTCAGGAGTAATTTCATCATAACGCTTTTTCGCGCCCTCATAAGTGATGTGTCGCAAATATGTATTTTCACCACGTTTGCCTCCATCGGCTTCATCTTCGACAACTTTGAATGCTGAAGGAATGTCAAATTTGGGAAGTAGTACATCCCTGGCCAATTCATAAGCTTCGATTTTATCAACGACTTCCTGTATGTTCAAAATAGAATCGGGAAGATCCTTGAACAATAGGCTCATTTCATCAGAAGATTTGAAATAGTACTCCTGATTTGGCAATCCGTAACGATAACCTCGTCCGCGACCTATAGGTGTGGCCTGCTTTTCACCATCCTTAACACAAAGTAGAATATCATGGGCATTGGCATCTTCTTTGGCACAATAGTAGGTATTGTTCGTGGCTACTAGTTTAACCTGATGCTTTTTCGCAAATTCGATCAATACCTTGTTCACGCGGTCCTCATCTTCCTGCCCATGCCGCATAATTTCCATATAGAGATCATCACCAAACTGTTCTTTCCACCAAAGCAAAGCTTCCTCGGCCTGCTTTTCACCAACATTCAAAACTTTTCCTGGCACCTCCCCATAGAGATTTCCCGTCAGAACAATAATGTCATCCTTGTATTCCTTGATGACGTTTTTGTCAATCCTGGGCACATAATAAAATCCATCAGTATAAGCAATGGAAGACATTTTGGCCAAATTGTGATAACCTCTCTTGTTCTTGGCCAATAAGACTATTTGATATCCATTATCCTTAACATTTTTATTGGTATGGTCCTCACAAACAAAAAATTCACAACCGATAATGGGTGTAATTTCTTTTCCAGTGGGCAACTCACCATGTTCAATTGCAATACTGTTTTTTTCTTTTATTGCATGATTATGGGCTTTAACTTCCTTTACAAAATGGAAAGCCCCCATCATATTCGCATGATCGGTTAGTGCAACCGCAGGCATATTATTTTCAGCAGCTGAGTGTATTAAATCTTTGATTTTTATGGTGGATTGCAACACTGAAAACTGGGAATGATTATGCAAATGCACAAATTGTGCTTCGGAGAGGCTTTCAATATTCTCTTTTATTTCCTCTTCAGAAACTCCAGCTGTGTCCTTTTCCCAAAGCGCATCGGCAATCTTTTTGGAAGCTTTTTTAAGATTGATGTGCTTTAGACCAATTAACTTTATCTCTTGGGGATTAGCTTCAGAGAAATTCTGGAAATAATCGGGTTGAACATCCAACTTTTCAGTAGGATAATGTTTTCTTCGGATAAGTTCTAGGAAACATCTTGTGGTCGCCTCAACATCTGCCGTCGCATTGTGCGCATCGCCAAAAGGTGTTCCAAATAAAAACTGATGTAATTCAGTAAGCGTAGGCAGTTTGAATTTACCCCCTCGCCCACCGGGAAGCTTACACAACAGAGCCGATTCTTCAGTACAGGTATCCAAAACCGGAAGCTCCTGTAATGGGTTTTCAACACCCATCCGATAATACTCGGCTCCCATTATATTTAAATCAAAACCTACATTCTGCCCAACAATAAACTTTGTTTTGGACATGGCTATATTGAACTTCTCTAAAACCTCAGCCAACGGAACCCCTTTTTGGGCCGCCAATTCAGTAGAAATACCGTGTATCTGTTCCGCATCATAGGGTATATTAAAACCATTTGGCTGCACCAAATAATCCTGGCTTTCCACCAAGTTGCCCATATCATCATGCAATTGCCAAGCTATCTGAATACAGCGTGGCCAATTATCAGTATCGGTTATAGGTGCATTCCAGCGCTTAGGTAAGCCGGTGGTTTCGGTATCAAAAATCAGGTACATACTGGGTATTTTAACTGTGTAAAAAAGTACCGATAAAAATACAAAAAAAGGAAATTAGAAAAAGTGGAGTTGTCACGAGTTATTAACTTAGAACATTAAAACTTAGATATCAAAGAATTAATAAGAATCACTATCTTCAATCACTTTAAAATAACCACAATGACAATTAAAACCAAACATTCAGGAATCCTGTTATTTATTATACTCCACTTGATGCTTTCTCCTAATTCAATGGCGCAAAACAGCGATGGACGCCCACCCAACT
>CAZYQR010000161.1:0-6354 GCA_964649755.1 uncultured Maribacter sp.
GAAGTTCGTCAACATACCGCCAGGCCATCTTTCAGTAATATATGGCATGTTTACATTGCCAGCTTTCTCAGCAACAATGTCTTTAGCTTGTTTTTTAGTGGCTACGAAAAGAATTTTTCTTCCGGATGCTGCAATTTTACTCAAAGCCTCATTGGCTTCGTCCATTTTTGCAACAGTTTTGTAAAGATTGATAACGTGTATGCCGTTACGCTCCATGTAGATGTAAGGAGCCATGTTCGGATTCCACTTTCTGGTAAGGTGTCCAAAATGCACACCTGCTTCTAATAATTGTTTTACTTCGACTTTCGCCATTTTAAATTTAGTTTACGTTCTTATGAATTAGCAATATTTGAGTGGTACCACGCCAATAGTGTGGAGCCTCAAGCATTTAGATGCTAAACTAATTTACCCTGGAATCGATGCGTTTATTTGAATCGATATTTTTCCATTGGAAATGGAAATCGGGATTTTTTAATTGTCTCTTTAGGAGACTTTCAATGAACTAGGTTACCCCTGAACTCGTTTCAGGGTATGTTTATGAAATTAAAATTTCAAATAAAATATTACAAATACATTCAATAAATGCTGAAATACATTCAGCAAAATTATTAACGTTTAGAGAACTGGAATTTCTTACGGGCTTTCTTCTGTCCGAATTTCTTACGTTCAACCATTCTAGGATCCCTAGTCAATAAACCTTCTGGTTTAAGTGCTATTCTGTTTTCCTCATCAATTTCACACAATGCTCTTGCAAGTGCCAATCTGATAGCCTCGGCCTGTCCTGTAATACCTCCGCCGAAAACATTCACTTTAACGTCATAGTTGTCTACAGTATTGGTTAATGCAAAAGCTTGCTTAACTTTATATTGAAGTGTTGCCGTAGGAAAATAGTTGATTAAATCCCTATCATTAACGGTAATGTTTCCTTTGCCTTCTGAAAGATAAACACGGGCTACAGCTGTTTTTCTTCTACCAATTTTGTGAATTATCTCCATTATTTAAGGTCGTTTAAATTTATTGCAGTTGGTTTTTGCGCTTCTTGATTATGGTCTGGCCCTACATAAACCTTAAGGTTTCTGAAAAGATCTGCACCTAATCTATTTTTAGGAAGCATGCCTTTAACTGCCTTTTCAACAATTTTACCTGGATTTTTATCCAGCAATTGTTTTACAGTAGTATGACGCTGGCCACCTGGATAACCTGTATAACGGCTGTACGTTTTGGTATCCCACTTATTCCCTGATAGGGTGATTTTTTCAGCATTGATGATAACAATGTTATCTCCACAATCAACATGGGGAGTAAAATTAGGTTTATGTTTGCCTCTAAGTAATTTAGCAACTTTAGAAGCTAAACGCCCTAATGTCTCTCCTTCGGCATCAACCAATAACCACTGCTTGTTTACAGTAGCCCTATTGGCGGAAATAGTCTTGTAGCTTAATGTGTCCACACTAATATTTTTATTAATTAAATACTTCAATCCCGTTAAATGGGGTGCAAATGTACAATTATTATGCAAAAATACAAATGCTTATATCTGATTATTTTTTTAGTGTAAAAAACAGGGCAAGGCATCATTTTATTTATCTATTTCATTGGTATTGTTTTGCGCTAGTTTTGTTAAGAAAACCTTAAAAAATAAATAAACTGTAACTTTTCTTTTAATGTTTAGTCTTTAAATAACACATCAATCAATTATCAATAAAGGATGAGAGCCGGCCTTCTAATATTTTGCACAATTTTCATTGTTCAAACATCTATGTATGCGCAAGATTCAACTACCGTTGTTCCAAAAAGAATATACACTACTAAAGCCTTGTCCGGAGAAAAACCACTGGTCATAGACGGCATAATGGATGAAACCTCATGGAATGGGGTAGCATGGGAGAACGATTTTATCGAAAGTAGACCCGATGAGAATACACCACCTAGCAATCAAACGCGATTCAAAATCACTTATGATCAGAAGTATATATATATAGGTATACAATGCTTGGACAGCGTACCGGAAAAAATAGTAAAACGGCTTTCTCGTCGCGATAGTTTTGATGGGGATTGGGTGGGTGTCTTTATAGATAGTTATTACGATAAGCGAACTGCTTTTGGGTTTATTGTAAGTGCAGCCGGAGTTAAAGGGGATGTCCTCGAATCCAATAATGGGGGCAACGAAGATGATAGTTGGAATCCTATATGGTATACTAAAACAAGTATTGATGCTGATGGATGGACAGCTGAAATGAAAATCCCATTAAGTCAATTAAAGTTTGGCAAGTCTGAAGAACAGGTTTGGGGTATGGAGGTTATGCGCAGGCATTTCAGGGAAGAAGAGCGCTCTGTTTGGCAGCGTTTACCCCCTGATACTGCGGGTTTTGTGAGTGAATTTGGAGAGTTACATGGATTATTCAATTTAGAACCGCAAAAACAATTGGAAATCCAACCTTATACCGTTGCCAGTATAAAATCATATGAAGCAGAGGAGGGTAATCCCTTTCTAGATGGTAGCGATGATAAATTAACCGTTGGATTGGATGCTAAAATTGGCATAACTAACGATTTAACCATGGATTTAACAATGAATCCAGATTTTGGTCAGGTTGAGGCGGATCCATCTGCAATCGCTTTAGATGGATTTCAGATTTTCTTCGAAGAACAACGGCCATTTTTTGTTGAGAATAAGAACATCTTTGATTATAGGGTTTCTTCTTCAGAAGCTGGCAATACTTTTGGATCGGATAATTTATTCTATTCCAGGCGTATAGGTCGGAGCCCACAAGGTTTTCCAGAAACCATTGATGGTGAGTTTGTAGACCAACCAGATAACGCCAATATTATTGGAGCGGCTAAATTTAGTGGTAAAACGAAGGATGGATGGTCTATAGGCGTATTGGAAAGTGTTACGGCAAAAAAATATGCTACAATTGATAATAATGGACAACGTAGAAGAGAAGTTGTTGAGCCGTTGACCAATTATTTTGTTGGAAGATTGCAAAAAGATTTTAATGAGCGTAATTCTTATATTGGCGGAATCTTCACAGCGACCAATAGAGATCATCTTACAGAAGAATTGGACTTTCTTCATGAATCTGCCTTTACAGGAGGATTGGATTTTAAACACCAATGGAATGATCGCGATTGGTACTTGGGGGGTAATATTATTTGGAGTCATGTTAAGGGCAGTGAAGAGGCCATTCAGAATACGCAAGAATCAATTACCCATTTATTTCAAAGGGTTGGTGCGGATCATGTTGAGGTAGATCTAGACCGAACTTCCCTTTCAGGTACGGGAGGTAACCTTCAGTTGGGAAAAATTGGAAATGGACATTGGAAATTTGAGACTGGAGCTACCTGGCGCTCTCCAGAATTGGAAATAAATGACATAGGGTTTCAAAGACGAGCAGATGACATTAGGCATTACACTTGGATTGGGTATCAAACCTTAAAACCTGATAATACTTTCAGAAAAGTAGGAATCAATTATAATCATTGGAGTGCTTGGGACTTTGGGGGTAATCATAACAGTCTTATGTTCAATACCAATTCATGGCAAAATTGGAAAAACAATTGGTTCACTAACCTAGGTTTTAATTATGAACCCATCTCGTATTCTAATTTTGCATTAAGGGGTGGCCCTAGATTAAGACAGTCTGGCGGCATTAGTTTTTGGAACGGTATCAATATGGATCAGCGAAAAAAATTAAGGTTCAATTTCTTCCACAATGGTAAAAAGGCTGTTGATGATTCAAACAGTTCTTACAATGCCGAATTCGGCATTACTTATCAACCTATCAATTCACTTCGAATATCAGCTTCACCAGAATATGGCATTAATAAAGACAAATTACAATACATTGATAATTTGGAGGTGAATGGAGAAACCAGATATCTTAATGGCACAGTTGATCAAAGGACTTTGAGCATGTCGTTACGGCTTAATTATACCATAAACCCCAATTTAACGATCCAGTATTGGGGCCAACCTTTTATTTCACGAGGACGTTATTCCGATTTTAAGGAAGTCACCAATCCTTTGGCTAGGGATTTCAATAATAGGATATCGCCATTTAATGATAATCAAATTTCATTGGCAAACGACGTGTATGCAGTAGATGATAACCTCGATGGTACTATTGACTTTAGTTTTGATAATCCCGACTTCTCTTTTGTTCAATTCCGATCTAATTTGGTGGTTCGTTGGGAGTATACACCAGGTTCCGAAATTTATTTGGTTTGGTCCCAAGATCTATCGCAATCGGGCGATCCTCAAGAAGGACTTTTAAATGATCTTCAGGATAATATTTTTAACAATGAAAAGCGGCAGAACATATTTTTAATAAAAGCGACGTATCGTTTTATCCTATGATATAAAAAGATTGAAAATTTAACAGAAAAAGCTGTTAAAGATTGTTTAAAATTGAAAGAAATTGGAACTGCCCTCTTATTTTTGATGCATAAAGCAAACCAAAAGCTATCACCAATTATGAGAATTGCATTTCTCACTGTCTTCTCATTTTTACTCTCGCAATATTTTATAATTGCGCAGGATTCTACAATCGTTGTTCCAAAGCGTACTTATACAGCCATTCCTTTGAGTGGTGAGAATGCTATTGGTATAGATGGCATTTTGGATGATAAAGGTTGGAAACTTGCCAAATGGGCAGGAGATTTTATTGAATGGGAACCAGATGAAAATACCGCACCAAGTCAACAAACCAAATTCAAAATCGTTTACGATAATAAATTCCTCTATGTGGCTTTCCGTTGTTATGATACTGAACCTGAAAAGATTGAAAAAAGATTGTCTAGGAGAGATGGTTTTGTTGGGGACGGGGTAGCTATTTTAATAGATAGCTACCATGACAAACAAAACGCTTTTGTATTTATTGTTACTGCGGCTGGTGTTAAGGTCGATGAATTTGCCACTGAAAATGGCAATAATTTTGACGACAGCTGGAATCCAATTTGGTATACTGCATCTAATTTGGACGGTGAAGGTTGGACAGCAGAGATGAAAATACCATTTAGCCAATTAAAATTCGGGAAATCCAAGGAACAGATCTGGGGTTTGGAATGTTCTCGAATGGTCTTTAGGGAAGACGAATGGTCTGTTTGGCAGCGCCTACCGCAAGATGCCTCGGGTATGGTAAGTGAGTTTGGTGAACTTAGGGGGTTAATGGATATTCAACCGCAAAAACAGCTGGAAATTCAGCCTTTTGTTGTGAATCAATTAGATACATATCCCAAAGAAAGTGGCAACCCATTCCGGGATGGATCGGATTTTGTATTGAACGGAGGATTGGATGCCAAGATCGGTATTACTAATGACCTTACCCTTGATTTAACCATGAATCCTGATTTTGGTCAAGTTGAAGCGGATCCGGGAGCTATAGCCCTTGATGGGTTCCAGATTTTCTTTGAGGAAAAAAGACCTTTTTTTGTGGAGAACAAGAATATTTTCGATTTTGAGTTCGCAGATCGTAATGATAATCTATTCTATAGTCGTCGCATTGGACGTAGTCCACAAGGAAGTCCAGATATAGAGGATAATGAGTTTGTAGATCAACCAACGAATACGACCATTTTGGGTGCTGCTAAATTTTCAGGTAAAACAAAAAAGGGATGGTCGTTGGGATTATTGGAAAGTGTCACAGGAAAAATGTATGCAGATGTAGATGCGAATGGAGAGAGAAGGGAAGAGCTCGTTGAACCTTTGACCAATTACCTTGTAGGTAGGGCTCAGAAAGATTTTAATAATAGGAATTCCTATATAGGTGGAATATTTACTGCAACCAATAGAAAACTTGAATCAAATTTGAATTATTTAAGAGAAGCTGCTTACACAAGTGGATTTGACTTTAGGCACAACTGGAAAAATCGAACATATTACCTTGAGGGTAATATGGTAACAAGCCATATTGTCGGCAGTAAAGAAGCAATAGAAAACGTTCAGAAAAGTATTACCCATATGTTTCAACGTGTAGATGCGGATCATGTTGAAGTTGACCCGAGCCAAACCTCTATGACAGGGACCGGTGGAAAGTTGGAAGTTGGTAAGGCAGGAGGTGGTAATTGGCGATATGAAGGTGGGGTAATTTGGCGTTCTCCTGAGCTTGAGTTGAATGATGTTGGGTTTTTGCGACAGGCTGATGAGATAAAACAATATGCAGAGGTACAGCGATTATTTTTGAAACCTACCAAATTTTACCGAAGAATGCGTTTGGAACTAGAGCAACAGACAAACTATGATTTTGAGGGTAATTACAATCGAATACAATATCAGTTTGAAGGATTCATCAATTATAAGAACAATTGGTGGACAGAGGTCGGTGCAGCACATAAGCCTAGAATATTTTCAAA
>CAZYQR010000162.1:0-6305 GCA_964649755.1 uncultured Maribacter sp.
CGTAAATCCTTTGGGACTAACGAAAAAGGAGAGTACCAACCAAATGGTGCTTACACCTTTAAGGATATTACCTTTAATAATGGATTTAAAGCTGAAGATTTTGTTCAGAAATTTTAGTTATGAAGACATAATTTGGATCAAATAGTAAAATAAACTTTAAAAGGGAAACTAGAGGTAAGCTTTAGTTTCCCTTTTTTTTGTTCTAAGAATTCTATGAAAAAAAAGAATTAAAATCCCTAACGCTTCTGGTTTTCTTTAGAAACAAGTCATTGTATATAATTCTACTTCTTTTTCTTCCTTAATTCCTTAAAGGTTTTTACCTTTCAATCTCTCAATTAAAACCAACCCTATGAAAACATTACAACTTCTTTTAATAGCATTGCTTGTATTACCGATTACAATGCAATCCCAAAAACGTAAAAAGAAAACGACCGTACCGGCTATTATTGTACAAGACTCCATGTTCCACGGCCTTAAATGGCGAAACATTGGCCCTTTTCGTGGCGGGCGTAGTGTTGCCTCCAGTGGCGTCGTTGGCAAACCTATGACCTATTACATGGGTAATACTGGCGGAGGCATTTGGAAAACCGTTGATGACGGCATTACATGGAAAAATGTTTCTGATGGGTTTTTAAAAACAGGTACTGTTGGCGATATTGCCGTAGCGGAAAGCAACCCGAATATTGTTGTTGTGGGAATGGGCGAACATGCTGCTCGAGGAGTAATGACCTCTATGGGAGATGGAGTTTACAAATCTACGGACGCTGGCAAAACTTGGAATCATATTGGTTTGGATAAAACCCGTCATATTTCAGATGTAATAATACACCCTACGGACCCTAATATTATTTTCGTCGCAGCACAGGGAGCACAATATGGCCCCTCGCCAGACAGGGGTGTTTATCGTTCAACCAATGGGGGTTCCACTTGGGAAATAGTACTATCAGTTGATAACAAAACGGGGGCTTCTTCCCTATCTATGGACATGAAAAATCCGTTGATATTATACGCGGCCATGTGGGAGCACCAGCGATATGCTTGGACCATTGAATCTGGAGGTAAAGGTTCAGGGCTCTATAAATCTACCGATGGCGGAAGCACATGGAAAAAAATGAAGGAAGGTTTACCCAAGGAATTCGGTAAATCGGGTATTTCAGTTTCAAGGGCAAATCCTGAACTTGTCTTTGCCGTTATTGAGGCTGAAGGTGATAAAGGAGGGGTGTATCGTTCAGATGACGCAGGTAAAAAATGGACACAAGTCAATAAAGACCGAATCAATATTGCACGTTCTTGGTATTATATGGAAATCTTCGCCGACCCACAGGATGAGAATTTGGTTTATGTGTTAAATGCACCAGTTACCAAATCTATTGATGGAGGCAAAAGCTTTAAACCACTTTCTACCCCACATGGAGATAACCATGACCTTTGGATCAATCCGAATGACAATTCCAAAATGATTAATTCCAATGATGGGGGTGCCAATATTTCCAACAATGGGGGAAGAAGTTGGAGCTCACAACAATACCAACCTACATCACAATTCTATCGTGTAATTACCGATAACTTGGTTCCCTATAATGTTTATGGTGGACAGCAGGACAACTCGGCCATTGCCATTGCAAGTCGCACCAATGACCAAGGTATTGATTGGAAGGATTGGTATTCGGTAGCCGGTTGTGAAAGTGCCTATTTGGCCTTCGACCCCGATAATCCTGAAGTAGTTTTCGGAGGATGTTACCAAGGTATCATCGAAAAATGGGTGCGGGCTTCCCGTGAAGGAAAATCCATTAAGGAATACCCAGAATTGGCACTGGGCAATGCACCCAAGGATTTTAAATTCCGTTTTAATTGGAATGCACCTATCATAAGCTCCCCGCATGATAGAAGTACCATCTACCATGCTGGTAATGTGGTTTTCAGATCAACGGATAGTGGCAATAGCTGGGATATTGTGAGCCCAGACCTTACCCGTGACGACAAATCAAAACAAGGTCCTGGGGCTGGTCCTTATACCAATGAAGCGGCAGGTGGGGAAAACTATAATACGATCATGTATTTGGTTGAATCGCCCCACGAAAAAGGAGTGCTTTGGGCAGGTAGCGATGACGGACTGATACACATAACCAAAGATGGTGGGCAGAACTGGGAAAATGTTACACCCCCCAACCTACAAGAGGGAATTGTAAATAGTATTGAAGTATCTCCTCATGACCCAGCAACGGCCTATGTAGCTGTTATGCGCTATAAGGCTATGGATTTAAAACCTTACGTTTACAAAACTTCGGATTATGGTACAACATGGACAAAAATCACAAATGGTATTACGGGTGAACATACTTTTGTTAGAGTGGTACGCGAAGACAAAAAACGAAAAGGCCTATTATATGCAGGAACAGAAACAGGACTGTTTATTTCTTTGGATGATGGCCAAAACTGGCAACCATTTCAATTGAATTTACCCGTTGTACCCATCAATGATCTGATTATACAAGATAATGATTTGGTGGTCGCTACTGCCGGACGTTCTTTCTGGATATTGGATGATGTAGCTGCAATACAAAACATTGATACTCCCAAGCAGCCAGTGAAAATCTTTAAACCCAAAGACACCTATCGTATTTTTGGAGGTACTACGGACAAACCTGTTCCCGGTTTAGGTCAAAATCCGAAGTCGGGCGTTACTTTTGACTACTATTTAGATAAAAATGCCGACAGTCTGGATTTGGAATTGGAGGTTATGCAAAACGGCAAGTTAATACGCACCATTACCAATAAAAAACCCAAGGATTTTAAATCATGGCCAGGTGGCCCTTCTAAACCGCAAGTACTTCCCTCAAAAAAAGGCTATAATCGGTTTACATGGGATTTTAAAAAAGAGACCTTGCCAGCAGTAGATAAAGTGTTTGTTTATGGAAGTTACGCAGGTACTAAAGTGGGCCCTGGAACCTATGTCTTGCGTTTAACTTTGGATGGATTGACTTCTGAAACCGAGGTAAATATCTTGCCTAATCCTAAGGTGAAAGCAAGTATGGACGAATATGCAGAACAACAGTCCGTTTTGGATCAAATTGAAAGTGCCATCAAAAACATTCATGAATCGGTCACTGCTATGCGATCCGCCAAATCGCAATTAAAAGGATATGCCAAATTATTAAAGGAAAACGAAAAGGCAAAAGACTTGTTGGAAAAAGGTAAATCACTTATTGAACGTATTGACACCTGGGAGCAGAATTTAATACAACCCAATCAAAAGACCTTTCAAGATGTGATTAATTTCAATAATCAATTGAATGCGGAGTTCATGGAGCTTAAAAGCTATGTTGATGCCGCGGAACCTAAAGTTACAGAAGGCGCTAAAGAACGGTTAAATGATCTTCTAGCGGATTGGAAAACTTACGAAAACGAAAGGAATGCCATCGTTGATCAAGAGATGCAGGAATATAACCAAATGTTTAAAGGTTTAGACCTTCCAGCCCTAATACTAGACAAATAATCATTAAAGAACTAATATAAAAACCATGCGAAGAACACTAAAATTACTTCTAGGATTTTTAATTTTAATAGCGAACATTGGTTTCGCACAGGAATCTGATGAAATCGTAAGTCAAATTGTCGCAGAGGCCAATGAAAATTCCCAATTGGAAAATCTAGCCCATGAACTCATGGATGTGGTGGGGCCTAGACTTGTTGGTACACCGCAAATGAAAGCGGCAAATGATTGGGCCATTGCAACCTACAAAAAATGGGGGATTGAGGCTAAGAATGAACAATGGGGCACCTGGAAAGGCTGGGAACGAGGCATTACCCATATAGATTTAGTTTCGCCAAGGGTTGTTACCTTACAGGGCATGCAATTGGCATGGAGCCCTAGTACACCTAAAAAAGGAACAACTGCCGAATTGATTATTATTCCGAATGTGCAAGATTCAATTGCGTTTATAAATTGGTTGCCAAGCGTTAAAGGTAAGTTCGTTTTGGTTTCCATGAACCAACCTACCGGAAGACCTGATTATAATTGGGAAGAATTCGCCACTGAGCAATCTTTTGAAAAAATGAAGAAAGATCGCGAAGAACAAACCAAAGCATGGCATCAAAGATTTCTTAATACAGGGTATACATCCCGTAATATAAATACCGTTCTGGAAGAAGCTGGTGCAGTCGGAATTGTACAGTCGAGATGGTCAAAAGGTTTTGGTGCTAACAAAATTTTCAGTGCAAACACAAAAAATATTCCAGTAATTGATTTGACCATGGAAGATTATGGCATGCTATATCGCATGACGGAAAACGGAGTACATCCAATAATTAAGGTAATGGCAGAATCCAAAGAACTGGGTGTTGTCCCCACTTTCAATACAATTGCAACTATTCCTGGTAAAGAATTGCCAAATGAATATGTGATACTTTCTGCTCATTTTGATTCTTGGGATGGAGCAACAGGGGCAACAGACAATGGCACAGGCACAATTACCATGATGGAGGCAGCACGTATTCTTAAAAAAGTGTATCCAAATCCAAAAAGGACTATTATCGTTGGACATTGGGGAAGTGAAGAACAAGGTTTGAATGGATCTCGTGCTTTTGTGGAAGACCATCCTGAAATCATTGAAGGATTACAGGTGGCCTTTAATCAAGATAATGGAACGGGCAGGGTTGTTAACCTTTCTGGCCAAGGTTTTTTGCACGCATATGACTATCTGGGAAGTTGGTTGGAAAGTGTACCCAAAGAAATTACCGACCACATTGAAACCCGGTTTCCAGGTACTCCTGGTGGAGGTGGATCTGATTATGCCTCTTTTGTAGCAGCAGGGGCTCCTTCATTTTCATTGAGCTCTTTAAGCTGGAGTTATTGGAATTATACCTGGCACACCAACTTGGATACTTACGATAAAATTGTTTTCGATGACGTACGCAACAATGCCATCTTGACTGCAATATTAGCTTATAAAGCTAGTGAAGATCTTGATAAAACCTCTCGTGAGAAGTCAATCTTACCCTTGAATATGAGAACTGGTGAACAAAGAACCTGGCCTAATCAGCGTTCACCAAATCGTAAAGGAGGACAATGAATAATTGTAATAATTAACGTTGATTCAATTGAAATAATGAATAAACCTTTTATTGCAGATCAAACCTATAAAGGGCAAGATTACACCAAAAATCGTCTCCCGAAAGGGGAATACGAGAACTGCGTTTTCCAAAGCTGTGATTTTTCCAATGGCTATGTGGACAACCAAAATTTTATGGAATGTGAATTCATTGAATGCAATTTCAGTAACGCCAATATAACCCAAACCTTATTTAAGGAAGTGACCTTTTCCCATTGTAAAATGATGGGCTTGAAATTTGAACAATGCAATGATTTCTTAATGTCTTTCAAGTTCAATAATTGCATATTGAATTTCTCTTCTTTTTTTCAATTGAAATTGAAAAATATTCAATTTATCGATTGTAAGCTCATTGAAGTGGATTTTACAGAAACTGATCTTACCGAAGCCTCGTTCGATTCCTGTGATTTGGAAAAAGCTATTTTTCTAGATTCAAACTTGGAAAAAGCTGATTTTAAAACAGCATTCAATATTCGTATGGATCCCGAAAAAAATCAATTAAAAAAAGCCATTTTTTCGAATGAAGGTGCCTTGGGATTATTGGCCAAATACCAAATCACCATAGCATACTAATGGCTATATTAAACAAAATACATCATATCGCCATTATCTGTTCAGATTATAAAGCGTCAAAGCTTTTTTACACGCAGGTATTGGGATTAGATATTATCAATGAAACCTATCGTGAAGAAAGGGCTTCCTACAAATTAGATTTGGGCTTGAACGGCGATTATGTCATTGAACTATTTTCGTTTCCCTCTCCACCTAAACGTATTTCAAGACCAGAAGCTACTGGTTTACGCCACTTGGCATTTGAGGTGGCTAACCTAGACATCATCATTTCACATTGTAGTGAAAAAGGAGTGACTGCCGAGCCTGTTCGAATTGATGAAATTACCCAAAAACGATTTACATTTATCTTCGACCCCGATAATCTGCCCATTGAGTTTTATGAAAAATAATATCCAGGTGTTTGTAATCGGATAATTTGTATCTTGTTATTATTAAACCTGTGCAGCTCATGAAATCACTTTTTGTACTTCTTTTTTGTATTTCAGTTGGCTGTAAAGCGCAAAATACCATGTCTTTTACTGAAGGGGACGAATCTCCAGAAGCGACCTTGGAGGATGTCTCATGGATTGCTGGTCATTGGAAAGGGGAAGCTTTTGGTGGTGTAGCCGAAGAAATATGGAG
>CAZYQR010000163.1:0-6277 GCA_964649755.1 uncultured Maribacter sp.
TATTCACTTCCGCCTTCCAATATTTCCTTACCGATTTTACCTTCTAGAATATTGAACATATGCTCCCTGTCGCGAAATAAGTATGGAACTCCTAAGGCCTTAAATTCTGGAGCAAAGTTAGACATGGATGCCGCACTAACCTTAGTCATGGCAATACTACCAATCTGTAAAAGCTCCAACACTTCCCGCTCTGTACCCAATTGTCCGTCAGGAAAAACCTTGATTTGTAATTTTCCATCGGATTTCTCATTAAGGGCCCTCTGCATTTCCAGTATACCTTTATGAACCGGATGCGTTATGGGCAAGGAATGTGCAAAAAAGAGCATCTTTTGGTCCTTGGTCGCCGAACAGGATGACAAAAACATTGCCAACAGTATCATTATCGCCAACGAAAAGCCTCCCCTAAACCCTATTTTATTTGAAAAATGTCTCATTTACTATTTGTTTTGAAGGCCTTGGATTATTGTCAACGCACTTTTAACTTCTTCCGTTAACTTTTCAAAGTCGCCCTTTCCAATAATATCCTTGCTAATAAGCTTAGAACCCATACTGAAACAGGTTACACCGGCATCAAGCCCTGCTTTGAGGTTGGATTCCTCGGTGCTTACTCCTCCAGTTGTCTTAATACTCGTCCATGGCCGAGGACCTTTAATTGCTTTGACAAAGTCTGGACCAAAGGTAGAACCTGGAAATAGGTTTACAATCTCAATCAGTGTTGTATTAAAAATTAAAATATTCTTTTGCATTGTTGTAGCTAATGTCCTCTACTATTTGTCCAATCCAATCCATATCATTGGGCAATTCTCCGTTTTTGATATCATTCCCAAAAAGATTACAAAGAACACGTCTAAAATATTCGTGTCTTGGATAGGAAAGAAAACTTCTCGAGTCTGTTAACATTCCAACAAAACAACTAATGAGTCCTATATTCGATAATGCATTCAATTGTTGGGTCATGCCCTCTTTTTGGTCCAAAAACCACCATGCAGATCCAAACTGGACCTTTCCTTTGATACTGCCGTCATTGAAATTTCCTATCATGGCGGCCATTACTTCATTATCCGAAGGATTTAAATTGTATATAATAGTCTTGGTCAATACATTCTTACTGTCTAGTTTGTTCAAGAATTTGGATAGATTTTGGGCCTGGGGGTAATCCCCAATGGAATCCCAGCCTGTATCCGGGCCTAGAAGTTGGTGCATACGGCTATTGTTATTTCTAAGCGCCCCTAAATGAAATTGTTGCACCCAGCCAAATTCGTGATACATCTCCGAAAGAAAAAGGAGCAAAGCACTGTGAAATTTTGCCACTTCCTCTGCAGTTATGTTTTGCCTATCTCTTTTCTTCTTGAAAATCAGTTTTATTTCAGCCTCCGTAAAATCTTCGGCATACAGGTGCTCCAGGCCATGATCGCAAAGTTTGCATCCATTTTCATTAAAAAAGCTTATTCTATTTCTAAGTACATCACAAAGTTCATCATAGGAACCAATTATTTTTCCCGTTACAACCTCCAATTCGTCTAGGTAATCGTTGTACGATTCGGCACCAATAAATATGGCTGCATCAGGTCTGAATGCTGTACTTACCTTAGTTTTAAAATTGCCTTTCGAAAGTTTTCGATGGTGTTCCAAAGTATCTGTTGGGCCTTCTGTTGTACAAAGTACCTCAACATTCATTTTGGACAATAAATTTTGGCAGCTAAAATCCGGACTGTTTAATTTTTCAGATGTTTCCTGAAATATAGCATCCGCGCTCTTGGCATTTAGTAGTTCACCAATCCCAAAATACCTATCCAATTCCATATGAGTCCAGTGATATAAGGGGTTGCGCATAGTATAGGGAACAGTGTGGGCCCATTTTTGAAACTTCTCCAAATCACTGGCATTCCCCGTAATATATTTTTCATCTATACCCAAGGTTCGCATAGCCCGCCATTTGTAATGATCCCCATTAATCCATATTTCTGTGATGCTCCGAAAAATTTTATTTTCTGCAATTTCATTTGGAGGCAAATGGTTATGGTAATCAATAATGGGCATTTTCGCAGCATACCCATGATAAAGCTCTTCGGCATATTTGTTTTCCAATAAGAAATTATCATGAATGAATGTGTTATTGTTTCCCATTTTATGCGCTGTGTTATTGCTAACTCATTGATTTAATAATTCCTACTTCCAAACCTCTTAGTTCGGCCAAACCCCTTAGTCGACCTATGCCCGAATAACCAGGGTTGGTCTTCTTTGAAAGATCATCGAGCATTTGATGCCCATGATCCGGCCGCATGGGAATGGCAGCATCTTCCCTTCCTTCAGTAACTCTTCGTTCTTGTTCTGTCAAAACTTCCTTTATTATCGCATACATATCTACATCGCCTTCCAAATGATTAGCTTCATGGAAATTTCCCTGAGTATCGCGCTTTGTGCTCCTTAAATGTAAAAAATGTACGCGGTCTGCGAACCGCTTGAAGATTCGCACCAGATCATTGTCTGCCCTTACCCCTAAAGATCCTGTACAAAAGGTAATTCCATTGGAGATATTGGGTACTTGTTCAAACAGATATGCATAATCCTCTTCTGTGCTCACTACCCTAGGTAATCCTAAGATGGGATATGGTGGGTCGTCTGGATGAATACACATCAAAACCCCGCTTTGAGCAGCAATCGGAATTATCTCTTTTAAAAATAACACCAAATGTTCCTTCAAGGTGTTGGTGTCAATATTTTTGTAGCTGTCCAAAGCTTGTTGAAATTGATCAAGCGTATAACCTTCCTCAGCTCCCGGCAATCCGGCAATAATGTTGCTCACCAATACTATTCTTTCTTTTTCGGAAAGTGATTCAAAATAAGATGTGGCTTCCTGCTGTTGTACATCTGTATACGTGTTTTTTGCACCAGGTCTTTTTAAAAGGTGTAGTTCAAAAGCAGCAAAGGCAGTTACATCAAATCGCAAGGCCTTGGATCCATCTTCAACTTCAAAATCCAACGAAGTTCTGGTCCAATCCAAAACAGGCATGAAATTGTAGCAAACGATGTTAATATCACAACTGGCCAAATTTTGGATACTCGTTTTATAATTTTCCAAATACAATTGAAATTCCCCAGTACGTGTTTTTATGTTTTCATGGACTGGAATACTCTCTACCACACTCCATGTAAGTCCGGCAGCTTCAATCAAACTTTTTCGTTCGTTGATAGCCTCAATAGTCCAAACTTCGCCGTTTGGAATTTGATGCAATGCAGAAACAATACCCGTTGCGCCTGCCTGTCTAATATCATTTAAAGAGACTGGGTCCTTGGGGCCATACCATCTCCATGTTTGTTGCATCTTCATTTTTTGATCGATATTTAATAATTACTTATACACCACTAAAGGCGCTGAAACCACCATCGATCGGGACAATAGTCCCAGTCACAAAAGAGGCCGCATCACTGATGAGCCAGTGTATTGCCCCATTGAGTTCGTCGGCATTCCCAAATCGTTTCATCGGGGTGTTTTTGATAATCGTATGTCCCCTTTCGGTATAGGTGCCATCTGGATTGGTCAAAAGGGCACGGTTTTGATTTCCTATAAAAAACCCAGGTGCAATTGCGTTCACGCGTACACTCCCTTCAAATTTTAGTGCCATTTCCGTGGCCATCCATTTAGTGAAGATATCAATGGCAGCTTTGGATGCCGAATATCCAACCACCCTAGTGACCGCTTGGGTTGCGGTCATCGATGAAATATTGACAATATTACCAGAACGTTGTTTGGACATTACTTCCCCAAAAACCATTGAGGGCAATACGGAACCATTTAGGTTCAATTCAGATACCTTTTTAAAATCCTCCATTTTAAGATCAAAAATGGTCTGGTCTTCGCCTATTGTTGCTCCTGGCATATTTCCGCCAGCAGCATTGATCAATACATCAATTTTACCCCATTTTTCAAGGATCTCCATTTTGGCCTTTTCAAGATGGCCTTTGTCCAAAACACTTCCAGAAATACCTATGACCCCAGGGGCTATTTTTTTCAATTCAACGACTCTTTGTTCAATACTTTCGGGAAATAAATCGAGTATTGCGATTTTAGCACCTTGTGTCAGTAAATAGGCGGCCATACTACCTCCCAAAGCACCAGCACCACCAGTCATGACAATAACCTTTTCAGAAATATCAAATAAATTGACCTTACTCATTCCTTTTAATATGTGTTATGATGAATTTTTTTTACAAAAATAAAGCCAGAGACTTGTTCTTTACAATTTTGGTTCCCAACCAGGTTCGTATGAACGAGACCATAATTTCATGGCTTCTCGATCAAAAATACGACCAGTAGCTGCGTCAACCTCAAAAGGTTTACCAATTCTTGAAGCAATATTCGCGTAATGTGTCATAGCTTGACTTGTTGCCCCTTGTTGTATTGGGGATGTTAATGTTTCTTTACCACGAATAGTTTCAAAGAAATTAACAGCATGACGCGTTGTCAAATCACCACCACCACCAAGGGCAAGTCCACCTTCTGAACCACTTGATTTACTATTTCTTATCGATTTTCCCTTAAGATCAAATAATTCATAACCTCCTCGGTCAACAAAAACAGAACCTTCAGAACCATAAATTACCGTTCCTCTTCCTTTTCCATATTTATCGTATCCATTTCTACTTTGTCCATCCCATTCAATAATCTGGTCATCAGAAAATGTGAAACGTGCTTCCATAGAATCGTACATTTCCCAACCGTCATTTAAATATTGGTTCTTTCCAGATCTTACATCAACCTGTTCTGGCAATTCAACGCCCAAAGCCCAACGTGCAACATCCAATTCATGTGTTGCATTGTTGCCCATTTCGGCTGTGCCAAAATCCCAACCATACCAATGCCAATTATAATCAAAAGTATTGTGCATATATTCTTTTCTTGGAGATGGCCCTTGAAAAAGATCCCAATCCAATCCTTCTGGTGGGGCAGCTTTAGTTTGAATAGGCACCTCTCCCCGTTTATTAATATAAAATGCAGTGGCCTTATATGTTTTACCAATAATACCGTTGTGAATATCTTTAACTATTTGTGTGGTTTCAGCAGAAGATCTTTGCTGATTTCCCATTTGGACCACTTTATTATATTTCTCTTGAGCAGCCACTACCAACTCGTTTTCATGCATATTATGCGAGCATGGTTTTTCCAAATAAACGTGCTTCCCTGCTCGCATAGCCATTATTGCCCCAGGAGTATGCCAATGATCTGGGGTGGCCATAAAAATAGCATCAACATTTTTATCATCCAAGATCTTTCGAATGTCATTTTCTAAAGCTGGTTTATACTTTAAATCCTTACCGAAATTTTCTGCAGCCTTATCTCGCTGACTTTTCATGACATCACATAAATAAAGTAACTTGACGTTGTTTTCTTTAGTTATAATTGGTGTTTTATATCCAGGATATCTTCTCCCCAATCCTTGAATAGCAACATTGATTCGATCATTTGCTCCAATAATATTGGAATAACTTATTGCGGACATGGCATTGATGCTACTACTAAAACCTATGCCTACTGCTCCAACAGTCGCTTTTTTTATAAAACCTCTCCTATTTGAATCCATATGATTTTCTTAAATGGTTTATTTACTATTATTAGTTATTGGCAACTTATTACTGCAATTTAAAAATAAATTTTGTATTTCGTTAACGTTAACGGAAAAATTTATTAAATTCGTTAAGGCTAACAAAAACCTTAATTTCTAATCATATAACACAAAGAACTTTAAGCAATCATGAAAAAAGTAAAAATTGAATTTTTTGTCCTCCTATTCATATCCTGTTACTCGCTATCTGCACAAGATAATTGGGAAGCCCTGTTCAATGGAAAGGATCTGTCGGACTTTCACCAGCTAAATGGGGACGCCTCCTATAAAGTAATGAACCAGGAACTTATCGGAACTTCAAAACTTGGGATTCCCAATAGTTTTATGGCCACAAAAAAAACCTATGGCGACTTTATTTTGGAGTTTAATGTATTTGTTGAAAATGGATTGAACTCTGGTGTACAATTCAGAAGTTTGAGCACTCCCAATTATATGGATGGAAGAGTGTATGGGTATCAATGCGAAATAGAAACAAGTGCAAGAAAATGGGCCGGTGGAGTTTATGATGAAGCCCGAAATGGTTGGTTGTATCCACTGACAAGAAACCCCAAAGGTCAAAATGCCTTCAAACCTGGAGAATGGAACCACTACCGTATTGAAGCGATAGGCTCATCGATCCGTACATGGATAAACGGTATACAATGTGCCAACTT
>CAZYQR010000164.1:0-6276 GCA_964649755.1 uncultured Maribacter sp.
GCTAAATTACTTTACATATTGGTACTTCTTATTTATATAACACTTTTTTAACGGCATTTATTACATCTTCGTGATTTGGTAACCACTCCGCAAATAAAACCGGGGAATAAGGTGCTGGAGTATCAGCAGTATTTATTTTTTGTATTGGCGCATCTAAGTAATCAAATGCATTGGACTGTACATGGAAAGTAATTTCTGTAGCCACATTACCATAAGGCCATGCTTCTTCCAAAATTACCAGCCTATTTGTTTTCTTTACTGAATTTAAAACTGCTTCATAATCCAAAGGCTTTACTGTACGCAAATCGATTATCTCACAGCTAATACCTTCCTTAGCTAATTCATCAGCAGCTTTATCCGCTTCCTTTATGATTTTACCAAAGGAAACTATGGTCACATCAGAACCTTCCCTTCTAATGTCGGCAACTCCTAATGGAATTGTATAATCCCCTTCCGGAACTTCCCCTTTATCACCGTACATCTGTTCTGATTCCATAAAAATAACGGGGTCATTATCCCTAATAGCAGATTTTAGAAGTCCTTTTGCATCAGCAGGATTAGACGGTACCACTACTTTTAAACCAGGACAGTTAGCAAACCAGCTTTCGAAAGCTTGGGAATGTGTTGCCCCCAATTGGCCGGCAGAAGCTGTTGGTCCACGAAATACGATTGGGCAACTGAATTGTCCGCCAGACATTTGTCTGATTTTCGCAGCATTATTTATAATCTGGTCAATGCCGACCAATGCAAAGTTAAAAGTCATGAATTCAATAATAGGTCTATTCCCTGTCAACGTTGAACCTATACCAATACCAGCGAATCCCAGTTCTGAAATTGGAGTATCAATAACACGTTCAGGGCCAAATTCATCCAACATACCTTTTGAAGCCTTATAGGCACCATTATATTCTGCAACTTCCTCACCCATTAAATAAATGGTCTCATCCCTTCTCATTTCCTCGGACATTGCCTCTGCTATGGCTTGCCTAAACTGTAGTGTCTTCATTAATAGCTTTATTTAGTTATCCCTTGGGATAAAAACGAAAGCAAAAATAGCAAAATATATGTCAAATTATGGGCTCAAAGAATTAAAAAACATTACAAATTTTATTATGCGCGCATAGTATTTTTTAAAAAGAATACCTATCTTAGCGGAATTCTTTTAAAGACCCGAAAATATTACGTTTATGAAGATTTTAGTTTGCATTAGCAACGTTCCGGACACCACCTCAAAGATTAATTTTACTGATGGTGACACCAAATTCGACACTAATGGAGTTCAATTTGTGATTAACCCAAATGATGAATTTGGACTTACCAGGGCCATGTGGTTCAAAGAGAAGCAAGGTGCTACTGTTCATGTAGCTTCTGTTGGAGGTTCAACTGCTGAACCAACAATACGTAAAGCATTGGCCATTGGAGCCGACGAGGCTATTCGCGTGAACGCGGAACCTACTGATGGTTATTTCGTAGCCCAACAATTGGCGGAAGTTGTTAAAAATGGAGGATACGATTTAGTTATCGCCGGAAGGGAATCTATTGATTATAACGGAGGAATGGTGCCAGGTATCTTGGCAACCTTGTTGGATATGAATTTTGTCAACACTTGTATTGAGCTTGAGATCGATGGTAACAATGCAACTGCTACCCGTGAAATTGACGGTGGAAAAGAAAAATTGGCCACCACCCTGCCCTTAGTAATCGGTGGTCAAAAAGGGTTAGTTGCTGAAAGTGATTTACGTATACCAAACATGCGAGGCATCATGATGGCAAGGAAAAAGGCATTGAACGTCGTTGAACCTATTGATGCAATAGTGGGAACCAATGATGTTAAATTTGATAAACCAGCTCCCAAAGGAGCTGTAAAATTGGTTGATGCCACCAATGTAGAAGAATTGGTAAACCTTTTACACAACGAAGCCAAAGTCATTTAAAAAGTCCAGAGTCCAACTAAAAGTTTGGAATTTCGAGATTATAATTTGAAATTAAAATATTATGTCAGTTTTAGTATATACAGAATCAGATAACGGCAATTTTAAAAAGAATGCTTTGGAAGTCGCATCGTATGCAAGTGAAGTTGCCAAGCAATTGGGCACAACGGCTACAGCTATTTCATTCAATTCGAA
The DNA here is from genome assembly GCA_964649755.1 of uncultured Maribacter sp. Classification (GTDB taxonomy): domain Bacteria; phylum Bacteroidota; class Bacteroidia; order Flavobacteriales; family Flavobacteriaceae; genus Maribacter_A. The sequence goes on from CAZYQR010000164.1 coordinate 2,127, forward strand.
AGAAAATGAAAACTTAGGTACTTATGGCGTTTCCAAAGTACTGAATGTTTCGGGTGATCAATTAAAAACCTTCAATGCCAAGGCGTATGCCCACGCCATCGTAGAAGCGGCAAAAAGTGAAAATGCCAAGGTCGTAATTGTTAGTTCAAGTTCAGATACAAAATTTTTAGCCCCAATAGTAGCTGCTAAGTTGAGAGCTGGCTATGCTCCCAATGTAGTTGCTGCTCCAGAAAGCAGCAGTCCTTTTACGGTAAAACGAACAGCGTTCAGTAATAAGGGTTTTGCCCACACTCAAATAAATACAGCTATTAAAATAGTAGGAGTATCGAGCAATTCTTTCGGTTTGGTTGAAAACAGTACCACCGCAAGCGTTGAAGATTTCAACCCTGTTCTAGAAGATGCCGATTTTACCACTAAATCTGTAGAAATTGACAAAGTGCTTGGTAAGGTTACAATTGCCGATGCCGATATTGTTGTTTCAGGTGGTCGAGGTTTAAAAGGACCTGAAAATTGGGGAATGATTGAAGAATTAGCTGAAGTACTTGGTGCAGCAACAGCTTGCTCAAAACCTGTTTCAGACATGGGATGGAGGCCTCATAGCGAGCACGTAGGCCAAACAGGGAAACCCGTTGCTAGTAATCTTTATGTCGCAATCGGTATTTCAGGAGCTATACAACATTTGGCAGGAGTGAGTGCCTCAAAAACAAAAGTGGTAATAAATACAGACCCAGAAGCCCCCTTTTTTAAGGCAGCCGATTATGGCATAGTAGGCGATGCCTTTGAAGTGGTACCTAAACTCATCGAAAAATTAAAGGAATTTAAAGCCCAAAACGCTTAATTTTTGTTAATTTGTGCCCCTAAAGGGCTGTTCATTTAACTGGTCATGTCCCTTAAATTGAACAGCCCTTTGTGGTTTAATAAAATCTATGAGTTTAGTACGATTAAAAATTAAAGGGATATCATATAGCCAAACCCAAAATGGTGCTTATGCCCTTATATTGAATGAAGTTGATGGCGACCGTAAACTCCCCATTGTTATTGGTGCGTTCGAAGCCCAATCCATTGCTATTGCATTGGAAAAGGAAATTAAACCCCCAAGACCGTTGACTCATGATCTATTCAAGAATTTCGCGGATAGGTTCGATATTGTGGTTAAGCAGGTCATAATCCATAAATTGGTAGATGGCGTATTTTATTCAAGCATCATTTGTGAGCGGGACAAAATTGAGGAAATTATTGATGCGAGAACGAGTGACGCCATAGCTTTGGCATTGCGTTTTAGCGCTCCTATTTTTACTTATAAAACAATTCTCGATAAAGCTGGTATATTCCTGAAATTTTCATCAAAGGATAGTGATAAGGACGAAAATGATGACAGTATCATGGTCGATGAAATTCTGCAGGAAGGTGAAACGGTCGAAATTGACCAAGGTACAAGCGATGCTTATAAAGAATTGACCATAGATGAATTGAATAAAGAATTGGAAAAGGCCGTAGCCAATGAAGATTATGAGAAAGCGGCCAAGTTAAGAGACGAAATTTCTAAACGAAACTAATTCAAAGGGCATTCTATGAAGACTAAATTTTGGATGCTTCTATTGATTTTATTATTTTCTTTCCCTTCATTTTCTCAAGATTTAATTCCTCAAGATACAATAACAAATATTTCTGAGATTACGGTAATTAATGATATTACTGCGAATACCATAGAACAGATAATCCCAAATGAAGGCTTTTCAATTACCAGCTTATGGCGAGGTGTTTTAGGTATGCTCGTCCTTATTTTTATTTCGTACCTCTTTAGTGCAAATAGAAAAGGCATTAACTGGAAAACCGTTGGGATTGGCCTGACCATTCAACTATTAATAGCTATAGGAGTTTTAAAGGTTCCTTTTATCCAGAGTGCATTTGAAAGTGTGGGGCAGGTATTTGTTAGTATACTGGACTATACCCGAGCAGGAAGTCAATTTCTATTTGAAGGACTGGTGGTAGATATGGATACCTTCGGATTTATATTTGCCTTTCAAGTACTCCCCACCATCATTTTCTTTTCAGCACTGACCTCCGTTTTGTTTTATTTGGGTGTAATTCAAAAAGTCGTCAATGCTTTTGCTTGGTTACTTTCCAAAACCTTAGGTATTTCAGGTGCTGAAAGTTTGAGTGTGGCAGGTAATATATTTTTAGGACAAACGGAAGCTCCTTTGCTTATAAAAGCATATCTGGAAAAAATGAACAAGTCCGAAATGCTATTGGTCATGATTGGGGGCATGGCTACCGTTGCCGGCGCGGTTTTGGCCGCTTATATTGGATTTTTAGGTGGTGACGACCCTGTTCTAAGATTGCAGTTTGCAAAACATCTTTTAGCAGCCTCTGTTATGGCAGCCCCTGGTGCCATTGTTGTATCAAAAATATTATATCCTCAGACTGAAGCCGTAAATACCGATGTCGCAGTTTCCAATGAAAAAATAGGCGCAAATATCTTGGACGCCATTGCCAATGGCACCACAGAAGGGCTAAAACTTGCCGTAAACGTAGGGGCCATGCTATTGGTTTTTGTTGCTTTTATTGCAATGATCAATGGCATTTTAGGGTGGGCAGGTGAGCTAACTTCGATAAACGAATGGATAGCAGCGAACTCCACTTATGATAAGTTATCATTGGAAGCTATTCTAGGTACCATCTTCGCCCCACTAATGTGGTTAATTGGGGTACAAACTGCGGACATCATGCAAATGGGGCAATTATTAGGTATAAAGTTGGCTGCTAGTGAATTTGTGGGATATATACAATTGGCCGATTTAAAAGACTTTACCAATGCATCTCACTTTACATTTAATAAATCTGTAATAATGGCAACTTATATGCTATGCGGATTTGCAAACTTTGCTTCTATAGGAATACAGATTGGGGGTATTGGGTCTCTTGCGCCAGGACAACGAAAAGTATTATCTGAATTTGGGATGAGAGCCGTTCTGGGCGGATCTTTGGCTTCATTGCTTTCTGCTACTATTGCAGGAATGATATTAGGATAGCTTCTTTATCGTTAATAAAATATAATAACTCAAAGCATTAGACCTTTGAACCTTAACCCTTAACCATTTACCTTTACCCCACTATGAAGCAATACCATGATTTATTGAAACAGGTACTTGAAAGCGGCTGTCAAAAAGGCGACAGAACTGGCACTGGGACCCTTAGTGTTTTTGGACACCAAATGCGATTTGACCTAAGTGAAGGCTTCCCAATGGTAACCACCAAGAAATTGCATTTAAAGTCTATTGTACACGAACTTTTATGGTTTTTAAAAGGAGAAACGAATATTGCATACCTTCAAGAAAACGGGGTACGCATATGGAATGATTGGGCAGATGAAAATGGGGATTTAGGTCCCGTTTACGGTCACCAATGGCGTAATTGGAACAGTGAGGAAATTGACCAAATCAAAGAAGTTGTTCATACCCTAAAGAACAATCCAAACAGCAGAAGAATGTTGGTCTCAGCGTGGAATCCGAGTGTATTGCCAGATACCTCTAAGTCTTTTTCTGAAAATGTGTCCAACGGAAAAGCGGCACTACCTCCCTGCCATGCCTTTTTTCAATTTTATGTGGCTGATGGCAAGTTATCCTGTCAACTATACCAACGTAGTGCCGATATATTTTTAGGCGTACCTTTTAATATTGCCTCCTATGCTTTATTTACCTTGATGATGGCACAGGTTTGTGGTTATGAACCCGGGGAATTCATTCACACATTCGGCGATGCGCACATCTACAACAACCATATGGAACAAGTAGAACTTCAATTAAGCCGTGATCCAAGACCACTACCGAAAATGGTTATAAATCCTGAGGTCAAAGATATCCTTGATTTTAAGTTCGATGACTTTACCTTGGTAGATTATAATCCACACCCACATATTAAAGGGATTGTAGCGGTTTAATCCTTTTAATACCACCCATTCAATTCAATCTATTTTCGCTAGCTTTATATAATTTTTGCCTAAATGATACTGACCGATTCACTATTGGATTTCTTTTTAGAGACCCGAAAACATACCGAAACTATTTGTGCTCCCTTAGAGATTGAGGATTATGTAGTACAGCCTATAGTGGATGTTTCCCCGCCCAAATGGCATCTAGGGCATACCACT
>CAZYQR010000165.1:0-6269 GCA_964649755.1 uncultured Maribacter sp.
AATTTCCACATTGGTTTTAGGAGTAGTAAGGCGTAACTGAATCTTTTATTCTTATTAAAGGCTTCTTTTGCTTTCAACCTTCCGTACAGCATCATTTTATTTTTGTACACCTCATAATCCTTGTAGCAATAATGCGTAAGCTTGTTTTTGAATTTCCCAGTGGTACCAACAATATCCAAAGTTTCGTGTACAATCCGCTTATCAGAAAAGTTTACCTTACTTTTTCTGAATAGTCTATAATTCTTATCGGTCTGCCATCCACTAAAGCGTAATCGCTCTTTTTGGAACATGAATTTTCTATAAAACCAATACGCTACATGTTTTGGGTTGTTGTTTATTGTTGCCCTTATTTCATTTTGAAGATTTTCCGGTACAACTTCATCAGCATCTAAAAACAAAACCCAATCGTTCGTGGCCTGTTTTAATGTAAACGCTTTTTGTGCCGTAAAGTTTTTAAAAGGATTCTGTATTACTCTTACTTTTGGATGATTTGAAAGATATTCGTAGGTACCATCAGTACTATAGGAGTCAACCACTATAATCTCATCTGCAAAGGAAATAGATGCTATGCATTTTTCAATATACCCTATTTCATTATAGGTAATTATTAGAGCGGTTATTTTTTCTCTGGTTTGAGGCATAATTCTAAATTAATCGGCTGGTAAGGCCCATCTTGTTTGTTATTAACAGAAAAATAACAAAAAAAGTATGTTCATAGTGAAAAATCTTACAAATCATTTTTTGAAATCTTTTCCTATAAAAAAGCAAAGGGACATAGTTAATTAAATATCACTTGTCACTTTATTTATAAAACAATTGAAATAAAAAAAACCCTACTTTAAAATAGGGCATAAAAAGATGTTTAAATTGAAGATTAGATAGTTTACACGGCTACACTATACTCGCGGAGCGCATCATTCAAAGAGGTTTTCTTATTTGTACTTTCTTTTCTTGTACCGATAATCAAGGCACATGGCACTTGATAATCACCAGCCGGGAACGTTTTGGTGTAACTTCCTGGGATGACAACTGACCTTGAGGGTACTAATCCTTTTCTCTCTACAGGGGAATCTCCGGTAACATCAATAATTTTAGTTGATGCGGTAAGTACGACATTTGCTCCAAGTACGGCTTCTTTTTCAACGCGGACTCCTTCGACAACAATACACCTAGATCCCACAAAAACATTATCTTCAATAATTACCGGGGCAGCTTGTAAGGGCTCAAGAACACCCCCAATACCAACACCACCACTTATATGTACATTTTTTCCAATTTGTGCACAGCTACCCACTGTAGCCCAAGTGTCTACCATAGTACCCTCATCTACATAAGCCCCAATGTTCACATAGCTTGGCATTAGAATAGTACCTGAAGCGATATAGGCTCCATGTCTTGCTACTGCATGTGGCACAACTCTGATCCCTTTCTCCTGGTACCCTTTTTTAAGCGGAATTTTGTCGTGATATTCAAAAATGCCTGCTTCTAGAGTTACCATTTTTTGAATTGGAAAATAAAGAACGACTCCCTTTTTTACCCATTCATTGATTTGCCAACCATTTTCAGTTGGTTCTGCACAGCGCAGCTCGCCAGCATCCAATAAATCAATTACTTTACGAATGGCATTTTGGGTATTTTTATCTTTTAATAATTCTCTATTGTCCCATGCTTTTTCAATGGTCTGTCTTAGTTCGGTCATTTTATTTCTTAAAATTTTGACAAATATAAGGGCTATAGAACTAAATCGTCCCGCGTTTTTATAGTTATAACAAATTATGGTTTATTTTTGCCAAAAATTTTAAATTGGGTAGAATTGTCGCATTGGACTATGGGAAAGTACGTACTGGAATAGCTGTTACTGACGAATTACAGCTAATTGCTTCCGGACTTACTACCGTAAAGACAGTTGAACTCATTGAATTTTTGAAAAAATATGTTTTAGATGAAAACGTTGAAAAATTTATAGTGGGTGAGCCCAAACAAATGGATTATTCACCTTCACAGGTTGAGGAATTAATAATACCCTTTTTGAAGCATTTGAGTAGGACATTCACTGAAATCCCGATTGAAAGGCAAGATGAACGTTTTACATCAAAAATGGCATTTCAATCAATGATTGAAGGCGGAATTAAAAAAAAACAGCGAAAAAACAAGGCGTTGGTAGACGAGATAAGTGCAACCCTGATTTTACAGGCTTATTTAAATAGAAAATAAATGGTATTACCTATTGTCGCTTATGGTGACGCTGTACTACGGAAAGTAGGAAAGGATATTGATAAGGATTCACCTAAGCTGAATGAACTAATTTCCAATATGTGGGAAACCATGTATAATGCTAGTGGAGTAGGTTTGGCGGCACCTCAAATTGGCTTGCCAGTTAGATTATTTTTGGTTGATGCTACGCCATTTGCAGAAGACGAAGAACTATCCGAAAAAGAAAGAGCTACTTTAGAAGGATTCAAGAAAGTATTCATCAATGCCAAAATTGAAGAGGAGACTGGTGATGATTGGATATTTAATGAAGGCTGCCTGAGTATTCCTGATATTCGTGAGGATGTTACCCGCAAGGATACCATCACTATTTCTTATATGGATGAAAACTTTAAAAAACACACGGAGACTTTTGACGGTATATTAGCTCGAATCATACAACATGAACATGACCATATTGAAGGTGTATTGTTTACTGATAAGCTGTCGTCTCTTAAGAAACGACTATTAAAAGGAAGGTTGAGTAATATATCAAAAGGTAAAATAAATGTTGATTATCGTATGCGTTTCCCCAGCATGAAAAAAGTGAGATAATTTGTCTTATTTATTTGGGTAAATGTAGCATCTTTGCGTTTGAAATTTTTTAAGAATGAGTTTAGAGAAAATATTGTCGATTGGAGGTAAACCAGGTCTTTATCAATTACTGACCCAAACCCGTTCAGGCTTTGTAGCAGAATCGTTATTGGATAAGAAGAGGATTACGGTTAGTGCGCAGAGTAATGTGAGCGTTCTTTCTGAAATTGCCATTTATACTTTGGAAGAGGAAATTCCTTTGGGCGAAGTTTTCCTAAAAATACAGGTTAAGGAGAAAGGCGGAAAAACTTCAATAGGACATAAAGATGATAAATTAAAATTAGAGGAATACTTTTTTGAAGTGTTGCCAGATTATGATGAAGATCGTGTTTATGCGAGTGATATAAAAAAAGTGATACAATGGTATAATATTCTTCATGATCAGGGAATTACTGAATTTGTTAGTGATTCTGAAGATGCGAAGGAAGAGGAATAAATATAATTGAAGCTGTTAAAAAAGCCCTGATATTATATTCAGGGCTTTTTTTGTGCTTGATTATTTTGATGTTTCTTTTATAAAGTCAGCAACATCTTTTTTAAACTTTTCCAGAGAAGGTTGATGGGTATACATCATATGTCCTGCTTCATAATATTTCATGATAATATTGTCCTTGATTTCTTTGGTTAAGCCTAAGTGATTAATACTATGTTCCACTCCGTAGAAAACCGTTGCCATATCATATATTCCATTCAATATCAGGACTTTCATACTTGGATCTCTTGACATTGCCTGTGCCATATCAATCCCAGTGTTTATTGCAGCTTGTGTTCCCCATCGTTTATTGCCTTCATGAGACCAATCCCATTTAAAACCTTCACGACGACCTGCTGTGATAGAATAAGTAAGCTCTTTACTCACTTTAAGCGTTCTATGTAAATAATCCAAGAAACCCGTTATATAGGCAGGTGAGATAGCCGAACTTTGTGGGTCATGGCTTCCTTCTTGCGATAAAAGATCTTGGTTTATGCCAGTGAACCTAGAATCCAAACGACCCACGATTTCACCTTTATCCCTTAAAAATTCAGCAAAAAATTCACTTGCCGTAACCCTTAAATTGGCTTTTGTCCAGTAAGCTGCTGAGGTACCCGTATAAGAAGCTAATTTAGAAGCAATATCCTGCTTGTCACTCTCTGATATTTGATCTCCTTTAAATAGGGCAGGGGTATATTCATTTTCGGTGAAATTGCGTATTTCATCTAGAAAGGCATACACATCTTCAGGTTTGTTTTCAACCATGTCATGATACCATGCAGTGGCTGCATACGTTGGGAAATGCACTATGTAAGGCAGGTCATCATTTGGTGGAAATAACAATGTTCTGAGGTCAAAAACAGCGGACACCATGATAACTCCGTTCATTGCGATTCCTTGCCCCAAGAGCTTATTCATTACACCCGCATTTCTGAATGTACCATAGCTTTCACCTAATAAATATTTCGGACTGTTCATTCTATCCTGCTCAATTAAAAATTGGGTAATGAACAACGAAAGACTTCTGATATCTTGGTCTACCCCCCAAAAATCCTTGAATTTTGCCTTGCCTGTAGGAACACTTAATCCAGTGCCAACAGGATCAATCATTACTAAATCGGCAACATCCAGTATTGAATAGTTATTGTTGGTTATTCTATAGGGCCCTGCAGGGGTTGAGACTGGGTCATTGACGACGATTCGTTTAGGGCCCAAAACACCCATGTGTAACCAAAAAGAAGATGATCCCGGCCCTCCGTTGTATGCAAAGACGATTGGTCTTTGACGTGAACCGGAAGAACGTTTATCAGCTCCTTTGGAGTAAAAAGTATGACCCATCAAGGCAATGGGGTCATTATTTTCATCACGGACCTCAAAAGTGCCTGCTTGAGCAGTTAGGTAAATGGTTTTTCCATTTATGGAAACACTCTGCATGGTTGTTGAAATCTCAGCCTTTGGAATGGTATCTTTTGCTGTTTGGGCAAAAGAAATCATCCCAATGAACAAAATTAGAACGAATACTGTTTTTTTCATTTTTTAGTGTATTTAAGGCATTTCCAAAATGCATTGGAAAGCACCGATTATTTAATCTTTCTTTATCTCCTTATAGGTGTATTTGCTCTTTTTCCAATCTATTAGTGGAGACGCATAGTACTTAACATCCATACGGTCCAAATAAGGAGCCTGATTGGCTAAACGAACTTTGAAATTCTCCCAATCACGGTTTTCCTTAATAGACCAACTTAATTCTGAGTAACCAATGACCCGAGGAAATGCCAAGTATTCTAATTCATCAATATTACTAATAGTTTCAGACCATAAAGGTGCTTCAACACCCAAAATGTTTTCCATGGGAATACCTTCGTATTCCTCCGGTGTCCATACATAGGCTGAATCAACAGGAATATAGGCAGCCCAATGTAATCCGTGCTTTGAGAGGGTGTCATACTGCATATCCAAATACGTTTTTTTGGCAGGAGAAAGAATTACTTTCATACCTCTTTTAATCGCCTTTTCGGCGTTTTTACCGTTTGACCAGTATTGCGAAATTGAAGTAGAATCTATATTTGCAGACGCAATTTCATCCCAGCCAATCATTATTTTGCCATGTTTTTGTACAATTTTCTCCACTTTTTCTACAAAGTAAATGAAGTCTTTCTTTTTGGTAACATGGCTCTCGTCCCCTCCAATATGAAAATAGGGACCTGGCGTTATTGCCGAAATCTCGCGTACGACATCATCAATAAATGCATAAACCGTGTCTTTTCCGGTATCAAAAGTGCTTAAACCAACCCTTGTGCCTTCATATAGTTTTGGTGTTTTGCCATTTCCATTTAAAAAGGGATAGGAAACCGATGCTGCATTGGTATGTCCTGGCATATCAATTTCAGGAATAATGGTCATATAATGCTTCGCTGCATAAGCCACTATTTCTTTATAATCTTCTTGTGTAAAAAATCCACCTGCTTCGCCGCCGACTTCTGTGCTTCCACCAATCTCAGTCAATTTGGGCCATGATTTTATTTCAATACGCCACCCTTGATCATCTGACAAATGCAAATGCAATACATTGATTTTGTAATACGATAATAGATCTATGTATTTCTTTACATCTTTAACGCTGAAAAAGTGCCGGGCAACATCGAGCATGGACCCTCTAAATCCAAAATTTGGGTTATCGGTGATCTTTCCTGAAGGGATAGGCCAAATTCGCTGCTCTGCCAGAGTATCAATACTCTCTTCGGGAATTATTTGTCTTAAGGTCTGTATGCCCCTGAAGGCTCCTTCAGCTGTATTCGAATTTAAGATCACCGAATCTTGGGTGATATAAAGTTGATAGGCCTCAGCCGAATCAAGTTCTAAACTATCGGATTGATTGATATAAATTATCCGTTCTACAGGTTCATCTCCATCTGAATTCACAGGAACATCCAAATCCAATTTCGCTTTAATT
>CAZYQR010000166.1:0-6251 GCA_964649755.1 uncultured Maribacter sp.
GAGATCAAAGAGTATGGCACTTGGAATTCTTTTCGTAACGAGCCCCAAATAACAGTTTCGGGAACAGAACAGAAAGGTGCTCGTATGGGCGCATACATTAGTTTTAAGACCAAAGAAAATGAACAGGTAAAATTAAAAATAGCTACATCTTTTATCAGTGTTGAACAAGCCCGAAAAAATTTGAAAAATGAGATTCCACACTGGGACTTTGAAGAGGTGGTAAATGAAACAAGGACCGTTTGGCAAGATAATTTAAGTCGTATGGAGGTGAAGGGAGATTCTGAAGATCAGAAAAGTATTTTTTATACAGCCTTATTCCATACCATGTTATTCCCTAGGGAATTTTCAGAGTACGGACGATATTATAGTCCATTTGATGACAAAGTCCATGAAGGAGAATCTTACAATGACTATTCTCTTTGGGATACGTTTAGGGCACTCCACCCTTTATTGCATTTTACCCAACCCGAGCGTGTAAATCCTATGATACAGTCCTTGTTACAAATGTACCAAGAAGGTGGTTGGCTACCAAAATGGCCTAATCCTACATATTCCAATATTATGATTGGCACCCATGCTGATGCCGTAATTGCTGATGCATACATTAAAGGATTTAGGGATTATGATATTGACTTGGCCTATGCGGCCATACGAAAAGATGCCATGCATCCTCCCTATCGTGATACTGAAAATCAATGGGGAGATCGGGATGAAGGTAAGCTATATGAGGCAAGGGGAGGACTTACATATTATCATTCACTGGGATATGTTCCCTCAGATAAGACAAGGGAGGCAGTCTCCCGGACCATTGAATTTGGAATAGATGATTATGCAATTGCCCAAATGGCCCTGGATTTGGGAAGAACAGAAGACTATAGTCGCTTAATGAATTGGAGTAAGAACTATAAGAACTTATTCAATAAGGAAATTGGTTTTATGAATGCTCGTTTATTCAATGGCGATTGGGCCAAGAATACCCAAGAGGGCTTCACAGAAGGGGGGCGATGGACGTATTTGTTCGGGGCTATGCATGATATTAAGGGTTCTGTTGAACTTTTTGGTGGAAAGGAAGCCTTCACATCTAAATTGAATGAAAATTTTGAAGGCAATCATTATCGTCATGACAACGAACCTGGACATCATTATGCCTATTTGTTCAATTATGCCGGACAACCATGGAAAACGCAGGAGTTGATTCGTAAACATACTTCCGAAGAGAACTATAGGAATGCACCTCTAGGCATCAATGGAAATGATGACTGTGGACAGATGTCCGCTTGGTATGTCTTTGGTGTAATGGGATTTTATCCTGTGACGCCAGGCACAGAGGTATTTGCAATTGGAGCTCCACAATTTCCTGAATTTAACTTAAAGTTAAAACATAATGGTAAAATGACAGACTTTACCATAGTAGCTAAAAACCTTTCCAAAGAGAATATGTATGTCCAGTCTTTGAAGTTGGATGGAAAAAGACTTGATAAACCTTTTATCACTTATACTCAAATAATGAATGGTAGTAATCTTGTATTTGAAATGGGACCAACACCTAATTTCACAACATTTAAATAAAATACTTTGTCCAGAGCTTGGTAAAAAAACAGTGTAAAAATAAGTGGGTTGATTGCGCCTAAAACAACTAAAATTTAAACACCTATTCATGAAAAAATATGTATTGACAATATTGCCAATGTTGATTCTTACGTCGTTTTCATTTGCCCAAAAAAATGAACCCATCAATGCCATGTCTTTCAATATTAGGTATGATAATCCTGAAGATGGACCCCAGAACTGGCACCATCGTAAAGAAAATGTGGTACGGATGATTAATTTTTATGATTTGGATATTATTGGCATGCAAGAAGTTTTGGTAGGTCAACTGAACTATCTGAAAACGAATCTAAAGCAATATAAAACAGTTGGTGTAGGACGGGAAGATGGCAAGGAAAAAGGAGAGTTTTCCCCTATTTTTTATAGAAAAGATAGGTTCAAGGAATTAAAAAGCGGCACCTTCTGGTTAAGTGAAACGCCCCAAAAGGTGAGTAAGGGTTGGGATGCGGCCTTGGAAAGAATTGCAACTTGGGTGGTACTAAAGGATAAAACTTCAGGAAGGGAGTTTATCTTTATGAATACGCATTTTGATCACAGGGGAAATCAGGCCCGGATTGAAAGCGCTAAATTGTTGAAACAAAGATCCATTGAATTGGCAGGGGATTTACCCTTGATCCTAACTGGCGATTTTAATCTTGTTCCGGAATCGGAGGGCATAAAAACGCTGATCGAAACTGATGGGAAGAATACCCTGGTTAATTCGAGCAATGTGGCCGATATAACCTATGGCCCAGATTGGACAACCTGTGGTTTTGACAATAGGCCGTTCCACGAACGAAAAGTAATCGACTATATTTTTGTAAAGGGCATAAAAAAAGTGAACAAATATGCGGTTTTTTCAGAAATGTTAGACGATATTTTTTTATCGGATCATTGTCCGGTGTTTGCCCAAATAAAATTATAGCTCCCTTGGGAAGCAACTTGCCCGTGCTATAAAATCAACAAAAAACAATCTGTATTGCTATTGAATGGGAAAGAGTTTAAAATTATTGTAAAGAACAAGTCTGATAAAAATTTGTATATCCAATCTGCTAAATTGATTGAAGAGAAGCTCAATCAAGCATGGTTTAGGCACTCCGATATTAAAAACAGAACTGTATTGGAATTGAAGATGAGTAGAAAACCATCTGGGTTGGGACAAGAAATAGTACTGCCTTCCATGTCTAATCATTTATTACAAATGCGCTTATCCGATTCATACAATTAAGTAAATAAAAAACAACATGAAAATAAATAAGGTTTTCTTATTAGCAGCAGTACTATTCTCTATTACAACGTCGAGATTAAATGCACAAACTGATAATGCTCCAAAAATTGTTTTAATTACCCTAGATGGTTTTCGTTGGCAGGAACTTTTTAACGGAGCGGACAAAGACCTGATATCAAATGATCTTTATGTGGAACATCCTGAGCAGCTAAAAAATATTTTTTGGGACGAGACTGTGATTGAAAGGAGAAAGAAATTAATGCCTTTTGTATGGAACTCCATCAAGGATTTTGGTCAAATACACGGCAATAGATTAGTTGGCAACAAAATGAACCTTACCAATGAACATTGGTTTTCTTATCCGGGGTACAGTGAAATATTAACTGGAAAAGCCGATGATGAAAGAATACATAGCAACGATAAAATAAACAATCCCAACAAGACCATTTTAGAACTTGCCAATGATCTTACTGATTATAAGGGAAAGGTCGCGGCTTTTGGGAGTTGGGATGTTTTTCCGTTTATCATAAATGAAGAACGTTCGGGAATTCAGGTGAATGCGGGGTTTAAAATTGCTGAGGCGAATGATCTGACGGATAAGGAGAAGTTCTTGAATCAGCTACTATCGAAAATCCCAAGTCCTTGGGGTTCAGTTCGACTCGATGCTTTTACCCATCATTATGCCTTGGAGTATATGAAAAGAAAACATCCAGACCTTGTTTATATTGCTTATGGGGAAACTGATGATTTTGCACATGACGGCAATTATGAGGCCTACTTGAAATCTGCCCATACCACTGATGGCTTTATAAAGGAATTATGGGACTTTGTTGAAAACGATTCATACTATAAAGGGAATACGACATTCATTATTACAACTGATCATGGAAGGGGAACTATACCTCTTGATACGTGGAGAGACCATGGAAAAGACATTGATGGAGCTGACGAGGTTTGGGTAATTGCCTTCGGAAAAGGGATAAGGCCAATGGGGGAGGTCAAGGCGAAAGAACAATTGTATACTAATCAAATTGCGGCTTCTATCGCCAAACTATTGAATATTGAAGTGGACAAAACAAAGATAGGGGCGAAATTTGAATTTATAGCAGATTAACACTTCACATGTATGGGTTTATTAAAATGCTTCATATTGAGTTTTTAATGAATGTATTTTAAAAAAAATAATAGACAAAACAGCACATCAAACTTTTAAAAACCACTTATGAGATTGAATTTATTTATCGGATCTTTTTTAATTGCTAATCTGTGGTTGTATCCAATTTTAGGTTTTGGTCAGCAAGTTAAAAATGTGCCAGAGGCCTTTGAAGCCCTGAGTTCTGAGCCTGAAATTATTCTTGTTAAGAATAAAATTAAAGTACCCACTGATGGGGGCCATTTGCAGGGCGTGCAGGTGATTGAGAAAAACGGCGCAGAAAAAATTCTTATTTCGGGGAGTTCGCTTACCCAAGCCTACGTTTTACAGGTCGACTTAGCAACACGAAAAGCAGACAAGCTATTTCCCCTGATGAAAGAACCCTATAGGCATGCTGGAGGCATTCAAGTTAGTGAACCGTTTCTGGCAGTAGGCATTGAAGACAATTTTATCAAAACATCCTCAAAAGTTTGCTTATACAATTACCTTGATACTAGCCTGTACAATGCTCAACCAAATGTTACTATTAATAGAATAGGTGAGGCGAAACTGCAAACCGCTGGAGCTATTGGATTATTAGCTATGGATAATGATTATCTAATGGTAGTTGGTAATTGGGATTCCCGCAACTGGGACTTTTACCGCATTGATCATGAAAAGAGTGAACCAAAAATGCTAGAGAGTATTGCAGTTCCTGATGACTGGGCAGGCTATCAGTCCATAAATCTTATTAAGGATGAAAAGGCTATTTATGCCATCGGCTTTTACAAAAGAGAATCTGATGGTTATGCAGATTTAATTCTTGTTAGTGAGTTAGGAGCCTTTGTTCCAATAATGAAAAATGTCCTTACCAAAACCTTTAACGGTAAAAATGGCGTTGATTTTGGTACTGCTACCGGGCTGCAAGTAGACAAGGAAGGAAATTTACATGTTTGGGCTACTCAAAGCAATGCGCTTAAGAAAATTACAATAAACAAGTTTTCCAGACAATAATATTATTGCATAAACAGAACCAAAAGGAATTAAAAATGAAAAAAATTTGTATTTGCATATTATTTTTAGGAGTAACACTTCAAATTTTAGCTCAGAGTGGAGAAAAACTTTCCGTAAAAACAAATAGTGACACCCAATGGTGGGCTGGAATTATTAGAGAAGGACATAAAATGCCATTAAAACCAGGGTACGAAGCAGATCTTTATGGTCAATGTTGGAGTAACCAATTACAGCCTTTATTATTGTCAACAAGCGGTGAATTGGTCTGGTCTGAAGAGCCTTTTAGATTTCGGGTAGAGGCAAATACTATAAATTTTGATAATGCTCACGACAGTCTTCAATATGTTAAAGCAGGGACTAATTTAAAAGAAGCCTATTTATATGCCAGCAAAAATTATTTTACACCATCAGGAAAAATGCCGCCTGAGCTATTCTTTTCAGTACCTCAATACAATACTTGGATAGAATTAACATATAACCAAAATCAAAAGGATGTTCTTAAATATGCACATGCTATTATAGATAATGGGATGCCTCCTGGTATTATTATGATTGATGATAACTGGCAGGAAGACTATGGGAAATGGAATTTTCATAAAGAGCGGTTTCCTGATCCTAAAAAAATGATGGACGAATTACATGACCTTGGTTTTAAAGTTATGCTTTGGGTATGTCCATTTGTAAGTCCAGATAGCGATGTATATCGTGCCCTAAGAGCTAAAGATGCGTTTTTAACAGATAATTCAGGTAACCCTGCAATGGTACGTTGGTGGAATGGTGTAAGTGCAGTCTTAGATTTAACAACCATAGAAGGCGAAACATGGTTTAAAGAACAGTTAGACGGTTTAATAAAAGAATATAATGTCGATGGATATAAATTAGATGCTGGGGATTCTCGTTTCTACACAGGTATTAATGCTTCAAAGAATATAAGTCCCAATGAACATACATCTCTTTTTGCAAAAATTGGATTAGATTATCCTTTTAATGAATATAGAGCAACTTGGAAAATGGGTGGACAACCATTGGTGCAACGACTACATGACAAGAATCATGATTGGAACGATTTGCAAAAATTAATTCCTCATATGCTTTTAGAAGGATTAATGGGATATCCTTTTAGTTGTCCAGATATGATTGGAGGCGGACAATACACATCTTTTTTAGATGGAGCCTTAATAAATCAAGAACTTGTAGTAAGATCTACTCAAATCCATGCACTTATGCCTATGATGCAGTTTTCTGTAACATTTCACGGATGATGGCATGGGTTGCCAGGGGTGCGCCTTC
>CAZYQR010000167.1:0-6250 GCA_964649755.1 uncultured Maribacter sp.
ACCATAACGTTAAATGTTCCTGAAAGTTTTGCAAAAGATTGGCATGATAATGACGAAGTAGGACTTGAACATTATGAGGATCTTTCTGATGGCACAAAGTTTTTCTTGCTATTGGAAAAGGATTTTGCTTGTTTGGATAATACGCATGAAGACCAATCGGACAAATATCCAAACCCTAACGCGGGCAAGTGTTAGGAGGTCTATTGGAAACCATATTTATCTTAAGATATGGATAACGATTTTCGTAGAAATGTTTCCGTTCGGGGGTCAGATGATTTCACGAACATAAAACTCAAGGAACCCGTTCGCCATGCAGCAGGTATGCTGGGGATACAGGCTGCGCTTCAACATGGTTTTAAGGAAATGGGGGTTATGCGTTCTATGCGCGCTATGTTGAACATGAACCAGAATAATGGTTTTGAATGCCCCAGTTGTGCTTGGCCAGACCCGGATAAACCTTCCAAAATCGG
Organism: uncultured Maribacter sp.; assembly: GCA_964649755.1. Lineage (GTDB taxonomy): Bacteria > Bacteroidota > Bacteroidia > Flavobacteriales > Flavobacteriaceae > Maribacter_A. The sequence goes on from CAZYQR010000167.1 coordinate 471, forward strand.
GGAATTCTGTGAAAATGGGGCCAAAGCACTGGCCGATGAAGCAACCGCACAGCATATAGGTCATGACTTTTTCAGGGAAAATTCCGTAGAGGAGTTATCGCTACTCACCGATTATGAATTGAACAAGTTCGGTAGACTTATTGAACCTTTGGTATTGAGGCCCGGTAAGGTAAATTATGAACCCATAGATTGGCAAGAAGCCTATGCTTTGATTTCCGAAGAATTACGGAAATTGGAATCCCCTGATGAAGCTATTTTTTATACTTCGGGTCGTTCAAGTAACGAAGCTGCTTTTTTATATGGTATGTTCGCCAGGGCATTCGGCACCAACAATATGCCCGATTGTTCCAATATGTGTCATGAAAGTAGTGGCGTAGCCCTAGGGGAAACTTTGGGCATCGGTAAAGGGTCTATAAAACTTGAAGATCTCTACGAAGCTGAGGTTGTTATCGTTGCGGGTCAAAACCCTGGTACCAATCATCCACGAATGCTTTCAGCACTTGAGAAGTGCAAAGAAAATGGGGGCAAAGTCATTAGTATAAATCCTCTTGAAGAATCAGGCCTGGTCAATTTTAAAAACCCCCAAAGTGTAAAGGGCATGTTAGGTGGTGGTGAGGATTTAACGAACATCCATTTGCCGGTAAACATCAATCAAGATATTCCCCTTATAAAATTAATCATCAAAAAATTGGCCAATTTGGATGAGGCCAATGGGTTGGTATTTGATCATGATTTCCTCAAAACATATGTGGATGGGTATGAGTCATTAATCAATGATATTCAAAAGTATGATGCAAAAGAACTCTTGCAATTAACAGGAGTTGATGTAGCTAAGATTGATGAGACCGTTCAACTTTTAGCATCTAAATCCAAGATTGTAGTTTGTTGGGCCATGGGGCTTACACAACATAAAAATGGGGTAGAGACCATCCGGGAATATATCAACCTTTTGTTACTCAAAGGTGCTGTGGGCAAACCCAATGCGGGGACATGTCCAGTTCGTGGGCACAGTAATGTGCAGGGCGACCGAAGCGTTGGTATTATACACCTTGTGAATGAAAAATTGAATGAACGCATCGAAAAGCACCTTGGGTTTGTTCCTCCTAATAAAGAAGGTTTTGATACGGTAGCAGCGATGCGTGCGATGTATGAAGGAGAAGGGAAAGTGTTTGTCTGTTTGGGCGGCAATTTTATAATGGCAGCTTCTGATACCGAATATACCGCGAAGGCTTTGCAACGTTGTGAGCTAACCGTTCAGATCAGCACAAAATTGAATCGCTCCCACTTGGTCACTGGAAAAACAGCACTGATCCTGCCCACATTTGGTCGTTCTGAAAAGGATATGAAAAATGGGAAGAAACGTTTTATCACCGTTGAGAATAGTATGGGAAGGGTACGGCAATCCCGTGGACTATTAAAACCCGCCTCTGAAAATATAAAAAGTGAACCTGAACTTATCGCTGCATTGGCCGATACTTATTTTGAAGGAAAACACTCCGTGAACTGGAAAGCGATGGGTGAGGATTACGAATTAATCAGACAACAAATAGATAAAGTCATAAAAGGGTTTGAAAACACTAGTGAAAATTCCAAAGGGTCTGGGTATTATTTGCCTAATAATGTTAGGGATCTTGATTTTAGTATGCTACCTAATGGAAAAGCACAATTGACATTGAATAAATTACCCGATCATAGATTACAGGAAAATGAATTTATGTTAATGACCATTCGTTCCCACGATCAATTCAATACCACAATCTATGGTTTGGATGATCGCTACAGAGGTGTCTACAATGAAAGAAGGGTTTTGTTTATGAATAAGCAGGATATGATGACACAAGGATTAAACAAAATGGATATTGTGGACATCAGTAGTTTCTACGATAAAACCAAGCGAACTGCTTTTAAATTTTTGGTCATTCCGTATAATATCCCAAAAGGGAATCTTGCCGCTTATTTTCCAGAGACCAATGTCCTAGTCCCCTATAACCATTTCGCTGATAGGAGTAAAACACCTATCAGCAAATCGATTGTAGTTAGGCTAACTAAATCTAAAATCAGTATAAATTAAAAAGACTCCTATCTTTAGTGACAAGAGATTACGATATGAAAATGAAAACAAATGCATTACCCTTTACTTTTTTCTTATTGGTTATGATTTCCCAATTAAATTTCGCACAGGAAAGGACAAACATTACCCTTAAAAAAGGTTGGAAGTTCTTAAAGGGTATTAGCGAAAATGCTTTTCAGAAAGACTTTGACGATTCCGACTGGCAAACCGTTTCTGTACCGCACGATTGGGCTATTTATGGTCCTTTTGACAAAGAGGTAGATAAACAGCTAGTTGCCATTGTACAAAATAATGAAAATGTAGCTTCGGAGAAAACCGGAAGAACAGGAGCCTTGCCTTATATTGGTCAAGGTTGGTATAGAAACAAATTTAAGATTCCCCAATACAAGGAAGGACAAAAAGTATTGTTGCTTTTTGAAGGGGCAATGAGCGAACCCAAAGTTTTTGTCAATGGTGAAAAAGTGGGTGAATGGGCTTACGGCTACAGTTATTTTTATTTTGATGTAACTGATCAAGTAGTAGTTGATGAAGTTAATACATTAGCTGTGCAATTGACCAATATTGAATCGTCATCACGCTGGTATCCGGGTGCAGGACTATATCGCAATGTTCGAATAATCGTTAAAAACAAGGAAAGTATTGATCAATGGGGCACCTTCATTACTACTCCCTCGATTACTCCTAAAATGGCAAAAGTGAACATTAAAACAAAAGTATCGGGCGATAATCTTCATTTGGCGACCCATATTCTTAATGCAAAAGGGGATACGTTGGTTACAGATGTATCACTTTTGGGATTTGGCAATGAGTTTGATCAAAACATTGCCGTACCCAATCCTAAATTATGGAGTCCGGAAACACCTTATCGCTATACGGCCATTTCGCAATTGTATGCAAATGATGTGCTTAAAGATGAAGTAACAACACGATTTGGAATACGCGAAATTAAATATGAACCTGAAACTGGTTTTAGCTTAAACGGCATGGTACGCAAGTTCAAAGGGGTTTGCTTGCATCACGATTTGGGACCTATTGGTACGGCTATCAATACGTCTGCACTCCGCAGGCAGTTAAGGATTTTAAAGGATATGGGATGTGATGCTATTCGCAGTTCGCACAATATGCCCTCCTTGGAACAAGTGGAATTATGTGATGAGATGGGATTTATGTTTTTAGCAGAAAGTTTTGATGAATGGGCAAAACCTAAAGTAGAAAATGGGTACAACCGTTTTTTTGAGGAATATGCTGAAAAAGACATTGTTAATTTGGTGCATGCAACCCGAAATCATCCTAGTATTGTGATGTGGAGTGCAGGAAATGAAGTTCCGGACCAATGGGGTTCTATTGGAGCAAAACGAGCCAAATGGTTGCAGGAAATCTTCCATAGAGAAGATCCAACACGGCCAGTTACTGTTGGTATGGACCAAGTAAAGAATTCAATGGAATCAGGGTTTGGTGCCGTTTTGGATATTCCAGGTCTCAATTATCGTCTTCCACTTTATGAAGAAGCCTATGAAAAGTTTCCACAAGGATTCATATTGGGATCGGAAACTGCTTCAACGGTGAGTTCTCGTGGCATTTATAAATTTCCTGTTGTCGAAGGTAAAATGAAACAATACGATGACTTTCAGAGTTCTTCCTATGATTTGGAAGCCTGTAGTTGGTCCAATATACCAGATGAGGATTTTGTGTGGCAAGATGATAAACCTTGGGTTATAGGAGAGTTTGTCTGGACTGGTTTTGATTACTTGGGCGAGCCTACGCCATATGATGAGATGTGGCCATCACGCAGTTCGTATTTTGGCATCAATGATTTGGCCGGTCTGCCAAAAGATCGCTATTACCTATATCGCAGTCGATGGAATACTAAGGATGAAACATTGCATATACTACCCCATTGGAATTGGGAAGGACGTGAGGGTGAAACCACCCCTGTTTTTGTCTACACAAATTATGATAGTGCAGAGCTTTTTGTAAATGGTGAAAGTATGGGTATTCAAAAAAAACATGCTGCAACACCTCAGAACAGATATCGACTTATGTGGATGGATGTCAAATATGAACCTGGTTCAATTAAAGTAATCGCATTTGATAAAAATGGAAAATCTGTGGCTGAAAAAGAAATGTTTACTGCAGGTAAGCCCTATAGAATTGCGCTTGAACCAGATAGAACGGTGTTGGATGCCAATGGAGAGGATTTGGCTTTCGTAACGGTATCTGTAGTTGATAAAGACGGAAACGAATGCCCAACAGCTACCCAGCAATTGAATTTTAAGGTAAAGGGCAAGGGGAAGTATCGTGCAGCATGTAATGGGGATCCTACTTCTTTGGAAATGTTTCATTATCCAACCATGAAATTGTTCAGTGGTAAATTGGTGGTATTGGTTGAATCTACCAATGAGGTTGGGCAAATGGAATTGTTAGTATCAGGAAAAGGGTTAAAAGGAAATAAGGTTACTTTATCTTCAAAATAGACCTTGTTCTTGAATATCGTGTCAATAAAAGGTATAAAACTAAAAAGAGTCCTGTCTTTTTGGGGCAAGACCCTTTTACGAGAACACTATATGAAAATCAAAAAAAAATTACAAAGTACATGCCGTCACCATGAAATTGGTGGGGCAGCGATGCTCATGTATTGCCAAGCACAAAATGTATTCCTGGCAGTACCTTCTGATAACTATAAGTTGAGGCCATAAAACCTCTAGTTTTACTGAACGTATTAGAACAATTTTTTTGACTAGATAGTTAAAGTCAATCCTTTTAATATCGTATTTTTGGCAAAATCAAAATAAGTCAGCTATTGGCTGGTGAATTTAATCACCTTAATCGTTTAAAACTATACCGAACAAGTTATGAAATCAATCACAAAAGTTACACTTACATTATTCCTATTTGTTTTTCTATATACACCTGTTTTTGCCCAGGATATGAGTAATGAACAGCCACCCAAAGAGAAATGGAGCCTGGCTGCAGCAGAAGGGACTGTTACAGAAGTAAATAAAGAAACGCGGGAAATCACTCTGAAAGGACCTGATGGGGAACTCGTTACCCTTACTGCCAGTGACGCAGTTGAAAGGTTCGATGAAATTGAGGTTGGTAATCGAATTACCTTTGAATACTATACCTATATAAAGGCAGAATTTCGTAAACCCACCGAGGAAGAACTTGCGGAACCGTTAATGATACTTGCCGAAGGCGGCAAAGCCCCGGAGGGAATGGATCCCGCTGCAATTGTAGGAGCTGTTGTAAAAGCATTGGTCACTGTAGAAATCCTTAATCGCCCAAGCATGTTAGCCACTGTTAAGGGACCAAGGGGAAACTATCTCACCATAGACATGGAAGATGAGGCCCTTATTCAAAAATTACATATCGGCCAGCAGGTAATCCTTACTTATGCGGAAGCCATGGCCATATCATTGAGTAAAATGGATTCAGAAGAGTAAGTTACACTGGTAATCGAGATATAGGATTGCAGATATTTTATGGGCAATTCATTTCTTTTCAAAGGTTTATCACATCCCAAAAAAGGTTGAATATAATATGACGATGTAGTTTTTCATATTATATTCAACCTTTTTTGATGCTTTTTCAACCTATAAAAGGAAATTTCAAAGAACTGGATCCCAGGGCATTGACCAAAACTAAAAAGAGCCCCATCAGTTAAGACAAGACTCTTTTACGAGAACACTATATGAAAATGAAAAATTTT
>CAZYQR010000168.1:0-6250 GCA_964649755.1 uncultured Maribacter sp.
TCTACACCTACTATAAAATCAGCATCCACTTGTGTATATCTTCTTTCCTGTTCAGTCATTGATCCAAGTGGTTGGTAAGCGGTTCCATATGGAGTTACGCTCGTAGATTTTCTTGTATAATGATCGGTACCGACCCGTCCTGAAAGATATAACCAATCCAACACATCATAACGTATCGAGGTCGATGCAATAATACGATGCTTAACATCCTCGTTTCTAAAGTTATAAGCTGCAAAATATGGGTTTTGTGAGAAGATATTGTTAGAATAACCATTCTCTGTTAAATCTTCATTCATTCCCGGTTGCATATTCCGAACATCAACATTCGGAGATAGTAGTGCAACAGTGTAGTTCGCATTACCGGGCGCATCAGATAATCTAGGTCTGTTTTCAACTTTTTCAATAATGTATTTAGCATTCACCTGCGTAGTAATCTTCTCAGATAAAGTAGCACCTGTATTCAAAGAAATAGATTTTCTATTCAATCCTGCATTTGGCATAAGATCTTCATTATCCATATTGGACATTGAAAGCCTATAGTTCATATTATCAGAACTATTTGATAATGCAACTGTATTGATGAACGTACTACCTGTTCTGTAGAAATTACTTGCATTATTACCAACATAAGAATAGGGTCTTTGTGAACCATCCCATTGTACAACACTTGATCCATCTAATCTAGCACCCCAAGCATTGTTTCCAAGGTCAAATGCCTCAGCCTCGTTTGCAGGAACCCTTGCTCTTGTTCCTTGCCCGTAAGTTGTTTGGAAGTCTAATATAGAAGTATCCAAGGCATCAAAAGTAACTGAACTACTCACTTCTACACCAAACCCTTGTGATTCGGTACCTCCTTTAGTTGTAATAAGTATAACACCATTACCACCTCGAGAACCGTAAAGTGCTGTCGCCGCACCACCTTTTAATACTCGAACTGATTCGATATCGTCTGGGTTGATACTTGAAATACCGTCACCACCATCATTACCACCCCAAAGACCGGCAGAACCGTTACTATCATTGCCGATAGGAATACCGTCAATAATATAAAGAGGCTGGTTGTTTCCTGTCAACGTATTGTTACCCCTTATGATAACCCTACTGGAACCTGCAGCACCTGTAGAGTTTCCGGTGATACTCACACCAGCAACCTTACCTTGTAGTGAGTTGATCGCATTAGTCACCTTTACAGTGGAAAGCTCATCGCCTCCAACTTCCGTAGTGGCGTAACCAATGGCTTTCGCCTCTCTTTTAATACCTAAAGCGGTCACTACAACTTCTCCTAGCATTTCAGCATCCTCATCCAAGGATACATTAATTCTAGATTGCCCTGTTATTCCCACTTCTTTAGTTTTAAAGCCTAAGGAGGAAAACACCAAAGTTGCCGTAGAACTGGAAACGTTAAGTTCGAAATTTCCGTCAAAATTACTGGAAGTACCATTTGTAGTACCTTTTTCCACAACATTGACACTTGGTAAGGGAACTCCTGTATTATCCGTTACCGTACCTGAAATAGTTTGTGCAACAGCCCCCTGAATAAAGAGCAACGCCACAAACAACAATAAATACTTGAATTTTTGATTCATGTTAGTTAGTTTTTGTTAATTGTTTTGAATCTGTAAATGTTAAAATTATTTGAAAAATCTTAAAAAAATCTTAATACGCGAAATTTAGAAATTGAAGATGGATTCTAAAAAGTTTTCGACCAACAACTAGCTTCAAAAGCTAAAGGACAGTTTTTAGAAAACGTATGTCGGATAAAAAGAAACTGAATCATGTTTGCCAAATAGCTAGTGATTTATAGCGCATTTTTAATAGCAGCTACAATTTTCAAAAAACTATTTCAATTTAATTACAAACGCCTTGGTTTTCAGTAATTTTTCCTTAAGAATTTCAGGAATCACAATGTTGATTCCGTCATCTTCTTTTGACCATTCAAGTTTGGAATTCATCCCTAAAATATTTGCCTTTAAATTGTTCTTAGCATAGCCTGGAAATTTTATTTGCGATGGTAAGCTCGTCTGGCCATCTTCCACCAAATAGATAAGATATATTGAACCATCTGTATTTGAAGTGACGCAGATATTATCAAATTTATAGGGCATCATTGCCTTTGTACCATAAATGGCTTCACTATTGATCTTCATCCAATCGCCTATGCCTTTTAACAGTTCATAAGCACCTTCATCCCATTCACCTTCAGGACTCGGAGCTATATTCAACAACAAATTACCTCCTTTGGCAACGATATCAACCAAGGTATGTATGGCCTCCCTACCAGACATGTATTTCGCATCAAAAGAATATGACCAACCACCACCCGCAATTATACAAGACTCCCACGGATAAGGCAGCGGCTTCTCAGGAACACGGTTTTCAGGGGTTAGGTAGTTTTGATTCTTACCATGTACGGCCCTATCGACCACAATTAGACCTGGTTGCTTCGCTCTTGCTTTGTCAACTAACTCGTCCATTTTAATATCTTGGCTTATTACCCGATGCTTTAAAAATCCGTTACCTGATTTATTTTCAGCAAATTTTTCATTATAGTTGTCTTCCAAGTTCTTTTCAGACCTCTTCTTTACCCATCCCCCATCTAACCAAAGTATATCTATCTTCCCGTAATCGGTAAGCAGCTCCAAAATCTGATTGTGGGTAAATTGCGTATATTTTTCCCATTTTTCAGGATACAGCTCAGGGTCGTAGTTCACGTTTCTATCAAAAGGAGGGAAATACGGGCTCCAATAATTTTCATTATGCCAATCTGGCTTGGAAAAGTAGGCCCCCGCCCATAAACCCTCTTCTCTAAAAGCATTAAATATTTCTTTGGTGATATTGGCTTTCGGATGGGTATAAAATGGTGTTTCCGAGTCCGTTATTTTATAATCGGTGTACTTGGAATCGAACATTGAAAAACCATCGTGGTGTTTTGTAGTGAAAACAACATATTTCATACCGGCATTCTTTGCAGCTATTGCCCATTTTTGGGGATTGAATTTTACTGGGTTAAAAGTCTTTTGCAAAGCTTCATATTCCTTTTTATAGGAAAAATAATCTTGAGGGGCATTTCCTTTCTTGCGTTCGCACCAGCCATAGTCTTCAGGACAGAGAGACCAAGACTCCACAATTCCCCATTGGCTATATGGCCCCCAGTGCATCAACAGTCCAAATTTTAAATCTTGCCATTCTTCGAGTTTTTTAATCACCAAAGGATCGGTCTCAGGAACATACCTTTCATCTTCATAAATGGCCTGCGAGCTTACTTTTTGGCCAAATAGCAGTGCGCATATTATAAATAGGACATGAAATTTTATAAGTGCTCTATTTTTCATATACCAATCTTTTAATTTATGAGAATTTCATCAGCGAAAATCCACGATGGTGTACCTGCTGCGTGATGCCAATATGGTGGTTGGCCCATATTTTCAGCTATTATTTTTATATATCTTAATTGTTGGTTCACTTTATTTACATCAAAGTATTGAATATCATTGACCTTACTTTTTTTGGTCAATGGATTCGTGTTACGCACCTCACCTAATTTTGAATAGTTGCTATTATCCTTAGATCCATAATAGGTCACCTTTGTTGGGAAAAATACCACATGATTCGTTACCTGTAAAAAAGCCATTGAAATAGTACTAATTTGCTGTACCTGATCCAAATCTACTATCGCTTCAAGATGATTACCCTCAAAACCCAACCAATTGGCATAAAACCCATTACCGCCCAAAGCACCATCTGTCAATACCTGTGGGTCTTCATTTGCGTATTTTTTTGGTTTTGTCATTAGGGTTACCTTTTTATGCAAAGCCTTATTGGGTTGTTTAGCAACATCCAAAGCCTTTGCATAGGAATTTAGGTATTCATCGACGGTAAACCCCATTTCATTCATTAAAGTAATATTACCTTGATTTGTTGTTTCTTTGAATTTCTTCAATATTTCACTGACAACTGGATTCACTTTGTACTTCCCATCATCCGCGTTAACGACTAAAGTATATTCATTTGCCAAACCCTTTCTACAGGCTTCTAAAACGGCATAGTCAACTCCTAATCTAGCAGCTCTGACTCTTTTCAGTATTTCAGGTTTATCTACTACTGCTTTTTCCGCACTATCAAATAGACTTGAATATTCTTTCAACAAATCTGCCGACAAATAAGAATCAAAGGCCTGTGAAGGATCACCATATAAAAACAAGAAAAAGTCGGGGTCATCCTTTAACTTGGCGTGAATGGCAGCAACATATTGTTTCACAAAAATTCCGGCTTCCTCGTAGTAACCGTTTGTGAATGCTGTTAATAGGTCATCCAGCTCCAAAGTGGGATTCCAAAGTAATTTGGCGGTGATATAAGATCTCAGCTCAAACAACTCACTTGGATTGTTACTATGTTGCTCAAAAATCCACTTTGCACCATTGTTCTTGAACAATTCAATATTAGGTTTTAGTGTATGAATGTTAGGAAATGGAGCTAAAAAATTGGTGAATTGGGTGGTATAATCCCAAATTCGAATATTATTTGTGAGTTCCCCCCATCCTCTTAAATCATCGGCAAAATCAATACATTTTTCTTCTATAGGGCCACTTCTATCACATTCAATAGAACACAAGGTTATCAATACATTTTCGCGCGGTTTGGTCTTACATGGCTTTCGGGTATGTTGATAGGCCAAAGTAGAAATGGTCTTATTGGGAAAGGCCTGAGCGACCTTATTCACAAAATGAATCATGGTACCTGCCGGGCTACCTTCAGCCTCATCAATCTTACTACAATTATCACATTGGCAATATTGCTGGTTATCATCTTGACTTACCGAGATAACCGAAGCTTCTGGATTTTGCTTAAACAATGATTTTACAGAATCCTTGACAATTTCAAGAACATCAGTATTGGTCAAACATAATTGTGTTGGTAACCTTGTTTTGCCACGTAATGCAAAATACTCGGGATGCGATTCATAAAATTTTTCTTCAGGAACGAATCTATGAAAAGTATGGACCCTTGCTTTTGGCACATAACTTGGAAAAGCTTCATAGGTTACTTTTTGTTGGTCTGCATAGTCCCTATTTTCGTAATACAATCTTGAATGCACTGTTCTAATTGTAATTTCAGGGGTATAAGAATATTCAACCGGTAGCGCTAGGGATATTGAAGTTGAAGCTGGTATTTTTTCGACATTAGGGGCAAACCACTCACAATCCAAATATTTTTCTAAAAATTCATAAACAGCATTATTGACCGCAGCATCAGACCCTCCTGAAATAAAAAGATCTTTATTTTCCGATTTAATATTAACCTGATGTCCATCTAATTCCAAGTCATTCTTTTGTCCAACATAAATTTTATGTTTGTCAGCACTTTGTGAATTTTCATCAACAATAGCTAATTTGGCACCACTGATCTTCTCAATATATAACTGTAATACCTCAGCAGATTTATACTGCCTTCCTGCTACATCGCCCGTAAAAACAATTTCATAGTCCGACTGGCCATTTTCAACTAAGTTCATCGTTTTGTCAGAACATGAAGTATAAAAGAAAACCAGTAAAACTAGGATGGGTATTAAATTAATTTTCATGATTGGATGTTTAAAGTGGTTATTGACCTTTTATAGATGCGTCATACATTGATTTTAAAAGACTATTTTCTTCTTTGGTGTCATTGCCCAATTGCCAAAACATAATTCCTCCCAGTTTCTTTTTTAAGGCGTATTCTGTCTTTAAGCCCACGGACACCGTATCATCGTAACTAATGAAAATACTGTCTTTTGCACTGTACAAGTAAGGGGCTTTAGCTATTGGATCCCAATATCTTTGGTAATTATTATCTGTTTCAAATTCCTTTCTAATCTGACTGTAGCCGCTCCACCCAATGTATGAACCTGAATTTTCCTGGTATAACCCATTCTCCTTTGGAGGGACTCCTTTCCAAGCTCTGCCATAGAATGCCGCTCCTATAACAATCTGTTTAGGGTCTACGCCACTTTCAATGCAATAATCAACTATTCTTTCTACCGATCTAGGTTTGAACGTGTAACCCTCTTTTTTCATTTCTTCTTTTCTGCTTTCCAAAAAGTCCCAAGCAGGGGTATCTTTTATATGCTCAAGCTGTATTAATCCAAGTGCAGTATGGTGCCCCGTAAAAGGTGACGTTGAACCTATTTGATCATAGGTCATGACATTCATATAGTCAGCATATTTCATCACCTCTTTGATTTCCACATTATTATAATACCGTTCCCAACCGG
>CAZYQR010000169.1:0-6144 GCA_964649755.1 uncultured Maribacter sp.
TTTTTTAATAAATGGGGCTTTTTTTGTTTTCTTTTATCTATAAAAATTCATTTCATCCAAATAATCCCAAACAGCATCGGGTAAAAGAGGTTTAATGTTTTTACCTTTCTTATGGTTGTTTCTGATAAAGGTTGATGACACTTCCATTATAGGTGCATCTACATGATGAATTTTGGGATTGTCCTTGAATTGATGTTCTACTTTTCCGTTAGATATCCTTGGGTATACATAAATACTATGGCTTTCTAAAATAGCCTCATAGTTCTTCCATTTATGGAAGCCTTTGAGGTTATCCTCACCCATGATCAAAGCAAATTCATATCCTTTTTCATATTTATCCTCTAAATGCACTAAAGTATTGATTGTATAATTGGGCTGAGGTAGGTCAAATTCTATCTTACTGGGTTTTAATTTAAGATAGTCCTTGGTTGCTTCATAGACCATTTGGTAACGGTGATGATTATCCAGTAAAGTCTTTTTTGTCTTGAACGGACTCATAGGTGTAATTACGAACCAAACCTCATCTAAATCGGAAAACTCGACCATATGATTGGCGATTACCAAATGCCCAATATGTATAGGGTTGAATGTGCCAAAAAATAACCCGACCTTCTTCATTTTAATCTTCCTTTTTGGAAGTTGATGCCCCGATAAATTCGGCGACTAAATCACGTGCTTCCTTAAGAGCGATTTCCAAATCGTGGTTATTTATGATTTCATCAAACTGCGGGGCTGTGGCCAATTCTACTGACGCTTTTGCAATACGCATATTGATCTTGTCATCACTTTCGGTACTGCGCTTTTTCAATCGAATCTTTAACTCATCAACACTTGGTGGTTTTACAAAAACGGCTAAAGTCTCCTTGGGATATTTCTTTTTAATGCGAAGTCCCCCAACCACGTCAATATCAAAAATTACATTCTTTCCTTCTGCCCATAGTCGTTTAACCTCACTCTTAAGTGTGCCATAAAAATTATCACGATACACCTCTTCCCACTCCAGGAAGTCATCATCCCTTATGTGTTTTTTAAACTCTGAAACATTCATGAAATAATAGTGTTCTCCTTGTTTTTCCTTTCCTCTTCTAGGTCTTGAGGTAGCTGAAACCGAAAAGGCCAGATTCAACTCTGGTTGTTCAAGCAAATAGCGCACAATGGTTGTCTTGCCACTGCCAGAAGGTGCTGAAAATATGATTAGTTTGCCCCCTTCCATTATAAAACGTTGAGCATTTGCTCTTTAATTTTTTCTAACTCATCTTTCATCTGAACCACCAACTGTTGCATGGGTGCAAAATTGGCTTTTGAACCTATGGTATTTATTTCCCGCCCTATTTCTTGACTAATGAATCCCAATTTTTTACCATTACTATCATCGGACTCCAAAGTTTTTGAGAAGTAATCCAAATGATTGGCTAATCGTACTTTTTCCTCGGTTATATCGTATTTTTCCAAATAATAGATAAGTTCTTGCTCAAATCGATTTTCATCAACTTCAGCTTTAACATCTGCAACCGCTTTTTCAAGACGTTCACGGATGGTCGATTGTCGGTCTGGATCCATTTGAACAACCTCATTCAATAAAGATTCCATCTTTTTAATTCGCTGAATGAAATCATTCTCCAGAACAAGACCTTCCTCTGATCGGAATTTATTGATCTCTAATAGCGCTTGCTTCAATGCTTCTTTTATGGTTTGGTATTCCTCTTCATCAATATCCTCACGCTCTGTTTTCATGGCATCAGGCAAACGCAAAGCCATTTCCAACAACTTAAAATCATCACCTTTGGCAATGGTTTCCAATTGTTTCATATACTGCCTTACCACCGCCTCATTTACCTGTGCCGAAGTTTCGTCACCCGTATTTTCAATATACAAGCCAAAATCTATCTTGCCCCGGACCAAAGAACTTGCGATTTCTTTTCGCAATTCGAGTTCTTTTTCACGGTAAGCTGAAGGCATTCTGGCATTTAAATCAAGGCTTTTACTATTGAGTGATTTAAGTTCAACGGTTATTTTTTTAGATGGAAGTTGTACCACATGCTTCCCAAATCCTGTCATGGATTGAATCATAAAGTGAATTTATTTTGATGCAAAGGTAGGCATTAAGTGTAAATTGAAGTATTGGTTATAACACCCTTAATCATATGTTCCTGTAACTTGGCCTACAATCATCTTGATGGTCCTTTGCTATATTTGGGATTAATTTGTTCAATGGATTAAACCCCTAATATTTTCTTTAGCACACTCTTGTCTATTTCGGCTCCAGCAAAATCGTCGAATGTTTTTTCGGTTGCCTCGATAATATGATCCTGGATGAAGATCGCCCCTTCCCGTGCTCCTTGTTCCGGACTTTTTATACAACACTCCCATTCCATCACCGCCCAAACATCACAACCATATTGGGTTAACTTAGAAAAGATACTTTTGAAATCAATTTGACCATCACCCAAAGAACGATATCTCCCTGCGCGGTCTCCCCAATCGTTATAACCTCCAAAAGCTCCTTTTTTGCCGGTAGGATTGAATTCAGAGTCCTTTACATGAAAAGATTTGATGAACTCATGATAATGGTCTATATAAGTAATATAATCCAACTGCTGCAATACAAAATGGCTTGGGTCATAAAGTATATTAACCCGCTTATGATTACCTGTTGCTTCTAGGAATCGTTCAAATGTATCACCATCATGCAGGTCTTCCCCTGGATGTATTTCATAGCAAACATCAACACCTTCCTCATCAAAATGATTTAAGATGGGCATCCATCGCTTTGCCAATTCTTTAAAACCCATCTCAACCAATCCAGCGGGTCTTTGCGGCCATGGGTGCCAAGTATGCCATAAAAGAGCTCCTGAAAATGTCGCATGTGCTTTGATGCCCAATCTGCGGCTAGCAGTAGCTGCCTTCTTGACGACATCAACAGCCCATTCGGTTCTTGCTTTTGGATTGTTCCTTACACTATCAGGGGCGAAATTATCGAACATAAGGTCATAAGCAGGATTCACAGCAACCAATTGGCCCTGTAAATGGGTAGAAAGTTCAGTAATTTCAAGTCCGTAAGAATTTACTTTGCCCTTTAATTCATCACAATATGTTTGGCTCTCGGCCGCTTTGTCAATATCAATCAAGAAATTTTCCCATGTAGGTATTTGTATTCCCTTATACCCTAAATCCGCAGCCCATTTGCACATTCCATCCAAAGTATTGAAAGGCGCTTTACTATCTACAAATTGGGCTAAAAACACGGCCGGTCCCTTAATTGTTTTCATTTTTTACTATTTAATGTGATTAATATAATTTACTTAAATTCAGTCGGTTTGCTTATTAAGAATAAACCCTATATTTATTGAATAAAACAATTGTTTTATTCAAATTATCCCAATTCCTAAAGATAGGAAATAGATAAGAATTAAAAGAATAGCATCGCTGTGTTTTTCAACTTGTAATGAATACGCCTTTACGTCTAAAAATTATTTTTTAATTTGAGTTTTAACCAAAATTTTTCTTAAAACACTAAATCAGGGGCTTTTTCGTTTATAAATTAGATTTAGTCCTAATATAATTATTGAACTGAACATTATTTAAAAACAACAAATAACCATGGATAACGCATCAGCCAGAAATATGTGGGGTGATTATTTAGACAACCACTTAGAAGATGCCTTTGCCGAGGCGCCTAAAACAGTTCATTTTTGTGATAATGAGGAAGATGCGAATGAATGTGCCAAGCTGGCCAAAAAAGGAGTAAAACGTACGACATCACATTCGCTTTTAGGCCTACAATACCGCAAAGAACCTTTACCCCAAGCAGGTGATTTTACAGTGGTGACGAACTGGGACGGAAAAGCGCAATGTATCGTGAGAACAACAGCGGTTAAATTCAAACCTTTTTTCAGTATTGATGATGAGTATGCAAAGCTTGAGGGTGAGGGAGATAAAAGTCTAGAATACTGGAAAAAAGCACATTGGGAATATTATGAACGTGAGCTGGAGCCCTTTAATCGAGTTCCCAGAGAAAGTATGATTATCGTATGTGAGGAATTCGAAAAAGTGTTTGATAGAAAATAATCAAAGTCATTGATAGCAAAAAAGGAATTTAACCAAAAAAGACCCTTAAATAGGGTCTTTTTTGTTATACAAATTTAAAGTTTACTCTAACTTCACCCAGACGTTACCGCCTTTATGTGACTCAACTGTGGCCTCAATAAAATTCATTCCCCGAACACCATCCAACATGGTGGGAAATTCCCCATCATTATACTTTCTGCCTCTAATTGCCTTAGCTACCCCTTTATAAATATTGGCCATTGAATCAAAAATACCCTCTGGGTGGCCGGCGGGTAATTTGGTTCCGTCCAATGAAAGCTTGGAGTTATAGGCATTCCCTGGTTTGTAAACTTGGGTCGGTTTGGTATCGCTCAACACATATAGGAAATTTGGATTTTCCTGTTCCCACCTAAAAGCAGCCTTTTCGCCATAAATAGCAATTGCCAATCCATTTTCCTCACCAGTGGCCACTTGGCTGGAGCGTATTACACCTTTTACATGTTCGGCCATTCTAATGAGAACGGTACCATCAACTTCCATCTTATTATCTTTATACAAATAATTGAAATCACTTAATATTGATTTGACCTTTATACCTGTGGTGTACTCGACCATATTAAATGCGTGAACACCTATATCACCGATGCAGGAGCTTATTCCTGCTTTTTTAGGGTCCAATCTCCAAACCGATGAACGTTTTTTCTTATCATGGATGATGGTATTGATCCATCCTTGATAATAAACCGCATCTACTTTATGTATTTTACCCAAGGCACCCGCTTTTATCATTTCCCGCATTTGACGTACCATTGGGTAACCTGTATAGGTATGTGTTAATGCGAATACGGTTCCAGCTTTTTTGTGTGCCTTTTGTAATTTTTTTGCTTCATCCAAAGAAGTGGTCATTGGCTTTTCACAAATAACATGGAAACCATTTTCCAATAATTTCAACGCCATCGGAAAATGTAAAAAGTTAGGAGTAAGTACAGAACACACCTGAATTCGCTCATTCTCAGGTAGTTTCATTTCTTCTGCGATGAAGGTGTCAAAATCTTCATAGATTCTATTCAATGGCACGTCTATCTCCCTTGCAAATGCCTTGTTCAATTTAAAATCAGGATTGAAAACCGCGCCTACGATCTCATAATTGTCATTAATTTGTGATGCGACCCGGTGCAAAACCCCAATTAAAGAGTCGCCTCCACCACCTAAAATTCCAAGTCTTAATTTTTTTGGCATGAATTATATAATTTAAAGATTTAAGAAATAATGATTTTTCAATTTATATAAAATTATTAAGCTTTATAGGTAATCGTTTCGTTTTTGAAAAAAAATGTAAAGAAAATAAGCACGATAATCGCAAAGCCTGCTGGGAACAACCATATGTTTGCCCAGTCATGGCCTAAATTTTCCAAAACATAGGCATCGGTGATCTTACCTGCCACCCAAAAACCAATCAACATACCTACTCCATATGTAGCGAGGGTAATCAAACCTTGTGCAGCACTTTTGTATTTCTCACCTGCCTTACTATCTGTATAAATTTGACCACAAACAAAGAAAAAGTCGTAACAAATTCCATGTAAAAATATACCCAAAACCAAAAGCGAGAATAAATCACCGTTATTCCCGAAAGCAAAGAGTAAATATCGCACTCCCCACGCCAACATACCTACTATAATAGTTTTCTTAAAACCGTATTTCTTCAGGAAAAATGGCAATAGTAATAAAAACATGATTTCTGAAAACTGCCCAAGAGAAGACCAAGCTGTAGAATTAGCGACGTTCGACTCTGTGAGAAATACACTAAGGTTCTGAAAATAGAAAGCCAACGGAATACAAATTAAAACGGATGAAATAAAGAATAAAAGAAAATTTCTATCCTTCAATAATCGTAATGCATCCAATCCTAGTATATCTGAAATAGAAACCTTTTTAGAGCGATCTGCCCTTGGTGGTGTTTTGGGTAATGTGAAACTGAAAACACCAAGAATTGCGGAACAAATAGAAGCCATAAGAAATGTATTTCTCAATATGCCATCAGAAATGCCCTTTGCAGAATCCCAACTGAAATAGCTTATCAATAATCCCGCGGAA
>CAZYQR010000170.1:0-6141 GCA_964649755.1 uncultured Maribacter sp.
TTTTGAAGCTGGATGCGGGTCACTGGTTAATTCAAACGAATTATCAAGAAATTAAATCCGCGTTGAGCGAACACCTCTTAAAATATATAGACCGAACCTAACATGGTGCAAATCTGTGGTTCGAAATAGAAAGATCACTAATTAAAATATTGAAACGGAAAAACAGAAGTCATGAATGGATTTGACATCGTTATGGTTATCGCGATCATCCTCTTCGCTCGATTGGGCGTAAGACTGGTTAGTCGTTATATAAGCATGAAAAAGGAAGGGGAAAATGACTCAGATGATTCAAAACCTAATCATGAAGGCACAGACATTAATTAACCTAGTAAGATTACCCAGTAGAGTTAAGGAAAGTCTTGTTTAATAAAGAAATGATTCGACATTGGAAGTGAATGTAGAAAACAATGAACGAAAAAGATTATTTCTATTTAAATAATGATGAACCAAATAAAAGCTGTTTGTTAACATTGCGAGATATTGTCCTAAATCAAGATGAAAATATAACTGAGACAAAAAAATATGGAATGCCTTGCTTCTGCTATAGAAAAAAAATGTTCTGTTACCTATGGGTAGATAAAAAAACTGATGAGCCATATATTCTTTTTGTCGAAGGAAAACACCTAAATCACCCTAAATTGGAAGTTGGTAAGCGAACTCGTATGAAAATATTCAAAATAAATCCGAACAAAGATTTACCGATAAATACTATTGAATTGTTGTTGAATAAGGCTTTAGACTTATATAGAAATGGAAACCTAAAACTCTGAAAAGAGCACCAAACAAACGACTTTTCTGATATTATTCAAGTATGCCCATTTGATACTGTCAATAATAAATATAAGATTCTTGAATAATGTTATTATTTTTGATAAACCAGATTAATAACCACCCATGAAAAATACAGTCAAAATAATTTTAGGAATCAGTTGTATATTTTTACTATTAGCAAGTTGTGGTCCAAAAACAAACCCCAATGCTGATAAAGAAGAATGGATTTCAATGTTCAACGGCAAAGATTTGGAGGGCTGGACACCCAAAATTAGAGGTTTTGTTTACGGAGATAACCATAACAACACATTTAAGGTCACCGATGGCAATCTTCGGGTCTCGTACCAAGAATATGATTCCTTTGATAGTAAATTTGGTCACTTATTTTACAAAACCAAGTTTTCACACTATCGGCTAAAAGCACAATATAGAATGGTCGGCGAACAGGTAAATGGCGGACCAGGATGGGCGTTTGCCAACAATGGTTTTATGCTACATTGTCAGGATCCAAAGACAATGACCTTGAACCAGGATTTTCCTATGTCTATGGAGTTTCAATTGTTGGCCGGTACCGGTGAAGGAGAAAGGCCCACGGGCAATCTTTGTACTCCCGGATGTCATGTACATATTGATGGGAAATTGGTCGAAACACATTGTATGACGGACACCAAAGGAGCTACCTACCTAAGGGAAAAATGGGTGAATGTAGAAGCGGTTGTTTTGGGTGATTCCATCGTTCACCAAATTGTGGAAGGTGATACGGTAATGACCTTCAACAAGCCCGTAATCGGTGGTCATTTAGATGGATTGAACAAAGAGCTTTTTAAAGACGGTACCCCAATGACCGAAGGTTACATCTCCATACAAGGGGAAAGCCATGATACCGAGTTCCGAAACATGGAAATCTTGGATCTTTGCGGCTGTATGGACGAAAAAGCTAAAAACTATAAAAGCTACTACACCAAACATGACCAAGAAGATTGTGAATATGAATGATCTTTAAGACTTTGATCTAATAAAAGCAACCGGTTCACCTTTTTCATAGGCCGTTTCACGAGGTCGCAAACAAATAAATCCGTCTGAATGGGCCAAACTTGTTAAATCCCCTGAACCATTTTCACGTACCTGGGTCGCCCAAATGCCTCCCTTTTTATTTTGTGTTTTCACTTGAATAAAACGAGTAAGAGGCGGTTTAATTTCAATGGATTCTGCCAAAAGCACTTCTTTTTTCTGTTGCTTAAGACCTAATGACTTTCGTAACCACGGAAGAAAATATATATGGTAATTGGCAAAGGTCGAAACCGGATTTCCAGGAAAAGAAAATACCACGGTTTTTTGGGCTTCCTGAATCCCAAACCAAAAAGGTTTTCCAGGACGTTGAGCCACTCTATGAAATACCTTTTTCACATCGAGGGATTCCATCACCTCCGGAATAAAATCGAACTTCCCTTTAGATACTCCCCCACTCAATAGAACCACATCGTATGTTTTCAAAATATGGGTGAGTTCTTTCCTGATGGATTCTTTATCGTCTTGTAGATGTAATCGTTCAGCTTCTATTTGCTGCTTCTGCAAAGCAGCAAATAAGGATACCGTATTCGATTTTCGTATTTGATGTGGCAATGGGGTCTCAACCACCTCAACCAACTCATTCCCTGTGGAGATAACACAAACTTTTGGTAATTTTCTGACCATCACTTCCGACTTTCCCACAGAGGCCAAAACACCTACTTCAGCAGCACCAATTAAGAGATTTTTTTCCAGAAGAACGGTTCCCGAAATCACATCGCTCCCTTTGATATGAATGTCCTGACCTTTTGTTACTTGGTTCCTTAAGGTTGCATGAGCATCTTTAATATCCAAGTGCTCATACATAATAACCGTATCGGAATTTTCAGGAACAACGGCACCTGTCATAATTTCCAGACAGTTGCTGGAGTCACCCAATTTTTGTTGTGGCATTCCGGCACTTATCACTGCTTCAATCTTAAAACTCTTAACGCCCTTTTCAATGGCAGCATAATTGATTGCAATCCCATCTTTGGTCGCTCGATTAAATGGAGGGAAATCCCTGTCTGCTAAAATTACCTCTGCTAGGACTCTTCCATTACTTTTTAATAATTCAACCTTTTCAATCCCTAAATCCAGCGTATGCTCTAATACTAATTTATATGCTTCGTCAAAATTTATCATTCAGGTTAGATTCATAAGTTAAAATGTGGTCTTCAATTGACCTCAACACATTATCCATATCTTTCATTATTTGATAATCGGAAAACCGTATTACTTGAATTCCCAATGTATTGAGCTTGTTTGTTTTTTTTACATCCTTTTCCCAAACTTCCAATATTTCATGTGAATAACCATCACATTCTATGGCCAATTGCAGCTTATTGCAAAAGAAATCTACGATATACTCATCAATTGGTTTTTGTCTATGAAAGTCGTAACCATGAAATTGGTTTCGTTTCAATTTTTGCCATAACCGAATTTCAGATTTGGTGGAATTGTTTCTAAGTTGTCTTGCCAATTCTTTTAATTTGGGATTATATTTTATCTTCACTATTAATGAAATTCTATATATAATCAAATATAATCATTAGTTAAACATACCTCTTAATACTTTATTTTACATTGAGACACTATAAGGTTTTACCTCCCTCCTAATAAGGAGGGACTGAGGGAGGTGTTTTTACTACAAATTGCAAATCTGGTCGGCGAATATGTATCGTCGTTAATTTACACACCCCTTAATCCCCTCTTGTTAGAGGGGAGATGAATGTGAAATAATTTTCCTCATAGGTAGTGTTTATTTAAAACCATTTTAACCTTGAATTTGATTACTTTTAATACCCTAAAATTAAAACAATACCATCACTTCATATACAATGCATTATGGCTGAGAATTATTTTAAAACCTACCCGAATAAAGAAGGATTTTATAAAGAATACGGCGGTGCATTTATTCCGCCAATGCTCGAAGATGAGATGAAAAAAATTACAGACGCTTATTATGCCATTAGTAAATCGCATAGTTTTATTTCTGAGCTTCGCAGTATTCGCAAACATTATCAAGGTCGCCCTACCCCTGTTTATTATTGCAGTCGATTATCCGAGAAATATGGGGGCAGAATATATCTAAAAAGGGAGGACCTGAACCATACAGGTGCTCATAAATTAAACCATTGTATGGGCGAAGCACTTTTGGCCAAACACCTGGGTAAAAAGAAATTAATTGCGGAGACCGGAGCTGGTCAACATGGTGTGGCATTGGCCACGGCTGCTGCCTATTTTGGATTGGAATGTGAAATTCACATGGGTGAGGTTGATATGGCCAAGGAACACCCCAATGTGGTTCGTATGCGCATTCTTGGTGCAACCGTTGTTCCTGTAACCCATGGGCTAAAAACATTAAAAGAAGCCGTTGACTCCGCCTTTGAAGCATACATGAAAGATCCTATCACCGCTATTTATTGCATTGGTTCTGTGGTTGGGCCACATCCTTTCCCTATGATGGTACGCGATTTTCAGCGTGTTGTAGGCATAGAGGCCAAAGAACAGTTTTTTGATATGACAGGCGAGTTACCAGATAATGTAGTTGCCTGTGTGGGTGGTGGTAGTAATGCCATGGGAATATTTTCTGCCTTTTTAAATGATGAAGAGTGCAGTCTTTATGGTGTGGAACCGGGTGGCCGCTCTTTGGAATATGGTGAACATGCAGCCACAATGACTTTAGGCAAACTCGGGGTCATTCACGGATTTAAGTGTTATATGCTTCAGGATGAAAACGGGGATCCCAGTGCAGTCTATTCCGTTGCAAGTGGTTTGGATTACCCTGGTGTTGGTCCTGAGCATAGTATGCTAAAAGATTTAAAGAAGGTAACCTATGAGGTTGTCTCCGATAAAGAAACGATTGACGCTTTCTACGAACTTAGTCGATTAGAGGGAATAATACCAGCGCTTGAAAGTGCGCATGCTGTTGCATATGCCTTTAAATTGGCAAAAGAAAATCCGCGAAAATCAATTTTGGTGAATTTAAGTGGTAGAGGTGATAAAGATCTTGATTTTGTTCTGGATAAATATGGGCTGCCTGATTAAAAATTATTCACAATTATTTAAAATAACCCAAACCCGTTTACGAATAGTACTCGTAGTCCAACAGCAAATACCAAGATAGCGGTTATTCTTTTTATACTCTTGGCGGATAGTTTTTTCAGGCTTAGCCGAACCCCCAATTGTCCACCGATTAAAACGGTTATGCCAAGGATCAGGGTTTCTATCCACGGGAGCTCCAAGGTCCCGGCGAAAAACAATCCGCCCAATCCTGAAATGGAATTCACCAATATAAAAAAGCTCGCCAAGGCCGCTATTTTGACCGATCTGTCCCAATTGATATGATTGAGTACGGGTGCCAGAAAAATACCGCCACCAATACCCACAAGCCCAGAAAGAAACCCAATAGTAGCACCGATTATATAACTTAAATATTTGGGATATACTTTTGCCGGGTCGGTTAACTTAATACCAGAGGTCTGCCAAATCAAAAAAATGGAAGATATGATCAAAGCGCTACCAAGAAGAATAAAAAACACTTCTTCCTTTAATCGAAATGATGCTCCTATGAAGGCCATGGGAATACTTGTGATAACAAAGGGCAGAAAGTCTTTTAGCCGGGCGTGACCATGTTTAAAATAAAGATAGGTACTTCCCGAAACCACTACTAAATTACAAACCAACGCAATAGATCGTATCGCGAAAAAGCTCACTAAAAAAAGGGTTAGCAGTGCCAAATAGCTAGACCCACCGCCAAACCCCACCGAAGAATATAATGTGGCGACCACGAAAAATCCAATACATAAAAGAATTAAACCCTCAACGCTTAACAACATATGCATTCAGTTTATTTATGCCCCCATTCACATTAAAAAGAATAGCATTCGGATTATATTTTAGCAGGTACAACAAAGCTTTCTGACTTCTAATTCCGACTTGACAAATCAAATAAACTGGAATGTTGTAATCAATTGAATCCTTCCATGAATCTATTGCTTCCAATGGAAGATTCAAGGTGTTTTTTAGATGGAATTGTTCATATTCCTGCAAGGTACGCACATCAATGGTTTGAATTTTATCCGACTGATGCAAAACTTCAAAATCAGATGCATCAATTGAATTTAATTCTGTAGGACAATCAAAAGCGTATTCCGATTGAAGTGCTTTAATTTTTAAATTCATAGGATTACATGAAAATTTTATTTTCTGCATGTTTTGTTCTAATCCATTGTACAACAACAATTTACCGGACAACACCTCTCCTATCCCCGTAAGCACCTTTATAACTTCTAACGCCTGCAAGTTGCCCACAATTCC
>CAZYQR010000171.1:0-6087 GCA_964649755.1 uncultured Maribacter sp.
GGCACATACTTTTTGGAAGGCCAGCTTACTGTTGTTTTTGATAATTTTTATGGTGTTGATATTGGCTTTTCACCCTAATTAGAAAGAACGTCAAACTATAAAAAAGAAAAACCCCGTGATTTTGTATTACGGGGTTTACATTTGTGTAGGTTTATTAGAATCTATAACCTACTCCTAATCCAATAACCAAAGGGTTAATATCAACATCTGCACCAACGGTCGCACTCAAAGCAGTAGTTGCATTTACTGTTGCATCTGTTTGAATGAATATTTTCTTAACATCAAGGTTCAAAAACCATTGATCACTCAAATCATAATCCAAACCACCTTGAAAAGCAAGACCTAGACTATTGTCATAATCAACTGCATCGGCAACTGGCCCTTCATCGGCTCCGTAAAAGATTGTGAAGTTAACACCTGCTCCTAAATAGGGTTTTAATGCCCCACCCGTAAAGTGGTATTGAAGTGTTAAAGTTGGGGGTAGTAACCAAACATCGCCCAACTCAATATCACCTGCAGCGGTATCAATTGCCTT
Source organism: uncultured Maribacter sp. (assembly GCA_964649755.1). Classification (GTDB taxonomy): domain Bacteria; phylum Bacteroidota; class Bacteroidia; order Flavobacteriales; family Flavobacteriaceae; genus Maribacter_A. The sequence continues at coordinate 536 of CAZYQR010000171.1, forward strand.
TACATCGTGTTTTGATGTACCTAAAATAAGCTCAGCTGCAATATTTTCGGTAAAGAAATAGGTGAAATCCAATTCAGGAATTACAGCTGTGGAAATCTCAACATCACCACCAATTGCTTCAATAGTTGCACTTTCGTCCGGTGTAATGACCAGACCTCTAAGTCTTACCTGCCATTTACTAAAATCTGCTGAAGAACTATTGCCATCCTGTCCTTGAACAGAAATGGTGAACAATACACCTACTAATAAACTTGCTAATAATTTTCTCATTTTAATTTAGTTTGCTTTAATATGCGGCTAAATTAAATTGATAAAAAAATGCTACTAATGATAAATATCATAGATAGGTTTTTTTTTGATGAAATCAATTTTATAACCATTAAAACAGGAAAGGATAAATATGTATTGGGAGAAATTAATGCTTCCTGTGATGGCTTTACCATGTTCTTGGAGTTAAGTGAAAATATTGCCGATGAGGTTCTTGCATTGTTAGATGCAGAATCCGCTGTTAACAATGGGTGGGCGGCTTTTACGAGATAGAACACGTACTAACTCAATATATCTGAAAAGAGTGCCAATAATGGCACTCTTTTTTTTGTGTAACAAAGGTTGCAGTATACTATTCATTTAAGTCTCAACTTTACATAAAATAAAAGTATTGGTCATTGTTGCTGGTGGCCACGGGGGAACCCGAAATGTTGATCAATGACGTCCATATTTCATTGATTTGTTTGGTTGTTGAAAAAAGGCACTCACTATTATTGTGGGTGCTTTTTTTGTGTAACAAAAGTAGCTGCATGGCATAAATGGTTTATTGAACTTTGGAAGACATTTAAAAAAATTAGCTATGGAATTACTACGGAAATTTAAAATTGGGGTTTTTATCCTGATCCTTGTAACAATCACTTCAAATTTGGCATGTAATGATGATGATGAAACTGATACTCCGTTAGAAGAGTTGGCAAGTGCTAACCTTACTATTGAAGATAAAAATGCATTGTTGTTTATGTTGGAAGAAGAAAAATTGGCGCGAGATTCCTATGAGTATTTAGATGAACTATATGCAATTAATCAATTTTCAAACATAAAATTAAGCGAGCAATCCCATATGAATGCGGTTGCCAAATTATTAGATCAATATAACATAGATTATAATATTCTTCCTTACGGTGTATTTGATAACCAGGATATGCAAGGCCTATATGATCAGTTTGTTGAAAAAGGGCAAATTGACCCAATGAATGCACTGGAAGTTGGTGCAACCATTGAAGATCTTGATATCGTTGATTTGGAGGAGTTTATTGAAGCCACATCCAATACAAGTATTATAGCGGTATTTGAAAGTCTTCAATGTGGTTCTCGAAATCACCTGCGAAGTTTCGTAAGTGCTATTGAAAATTCCAATGAAAGCTATGAGCCCCAATTCTTGTCGATTGAGGAGTACAATGAGATAATTGATGATACCAATGAACGGTGTGGTCGTTAATTGAATAAAAATCCTCGAAACCCGCCCAAGCCATTCGGATAAGGTTCAACATCGAGGATTCCTATAAACTGTCATTCTCGCGATTTATGCTGAATACATTTCAGTAAAGCGGGAATCTAAGAACAAAAATTTTTAAGATGAATTGATCATGTAAAATGATCGGTTTTTGTTTGGTTGTTGATAAGAGCACTCGGCACTGCCGAGTGCTCTTTTTATATCAAATATCAAAAAGAAAACCAGTAATCCACTTTGTTTATTGGTCTTACGCACCTTAGGTTATTGTTATACATTTTGTAAGGCTATACTTTCTTAATATTTTTCAAACTATTGGCCTTGATAAGGGTCTAAGAATTAGGTAACAGATTGATCAGTGTATCAATCATAAAAAATTTACCTATTAGTAACTTTTAAATATATAATATCATGAAAAAAATAATGTTTTTGGCAGCATTTGTAGTTCTAGGAACTGCTTTGCTCACAGCCCAGGAAAGAGATCGGGACAGAATTCAAGACCAGGATCGTACCAAATTGGTGATGGTCAATGGCGAAATGCTAGAACTGAGGGATCGTGCACAACAACGATTAAAAGAAAAACAAACTTTAGTAGATGGTACCGTAGTACATCCAGATGGTACATACAAAACTGGGGATGGAAAACAATTACGCTTGAAAAATGGCGAATGCTTGGATGGTGATGGTATAAAATACCGTAACGAATATCAGTATCGTTACAAAGTAAACCAAGAGAGCAAAGGTTTGGCCCAAAACCAAGTAGAAGAACGCAACAAAAATCGTTTGCAATACATGTTGGTTGATGGTGAAATGTATCAGATAGAAAATCAATTCCAGAATAGATTACAGTCCCAAATGAATCTAGCTGATGGTGGAGCGGTAAATCCTGATGGTACTTATCAAACAAGAGATCGCAAGCAATTAAAACTCAAGGATGGCGAATGTTTGAATTTGGATGGACAAAAGTTCCAAAATTTGCACCAACAACGAAAAATGATGGTTCAAAAAAACATTCAGGCCAATAAAAAAATGATGAAGAAAACAGGGGTAAAAAAACCTGTTGTAAATAAAAGGAAAGGTAAAAAGAGTATTAAGTAAGGATTAACCAGGGTTCTGTTTTCTGAAAACAGAACCCTTTTCTTTAATATTAAATCTTTTTTTTAACATTAAATTTTTTACGAATGAAGTCTAGATTAGTAGTGCTCGTCCTCTTTTTTATACTACCCCAATTGAGCCTTATTGCCCAAAACAGTAAGACCACGGTTAAAGAAAAATCAAATGATAATCAATCCTATCTACTTACCGATATAAGTTATATCAATGACGCTATATTTATGGGTAGACGTGATTCAATTGCTGCTCCGTATATTTTCCCATCCATTGGGTATTATGATGAATCAGGTTTTTTTGCCGATGTATCAGCATCATATCTTACCAGTTCAGAGGAGAGCCGTTTTGACCTTTTTTTGTTAAGCGCTGGTTATATGTTCGATTCAAAAAAATGGAGTGGGGGTATTTCAGGAACTGCCTATTTCTTTAATGAGGATAGTTATAATGTACAATCTGAAACCGTTGGCGATTTTACGGGAATGCTGGGTTACGATTTAGATGTTTTTGAAGTTACCTTAACTGCAAGTAGCTATTTCAACAAGGAAAGTTCAGCTGATATTTTTGGGGGATTGATGTTAAACCGCACTTTTTATGCAGCCGACAATTCTCTCTTGATCAATCCATCAATAGCGCTATATGCGGGGTCACAATATTTTTACCAAGAGTATTACGCTACCAGTCGCTTGGGAAGCCGAAAAGGCCAGGGTAATGGATCATCGGTCACAGAACCAATTACGGTAACTAATGTAGAAATAAAAGAAGCTTCAGAATTTAATCTTTTGAATGTTGAACTGAGCCTACCGCTGCAATATTATCATAAACAGTTCATATTTTCGGTTACACCAACATGGGCTTTTCCTCAAAGCAGTGCGACTATTACTACTGAAGATGCAGTTATCAAAGAAGATTTGAAAAATGTATTCTATTGGTCGGCAGGAATCAGTTATTGGTTTTATACGAAGAAAGATAAATAGCATCCCAATTTATTGCCCTATTTACAATGCGAGTAGATTTTTTAAGTGTATTTTAGAACTTAAATCCATGGTTTATGATCGTTCATCATTTTGAGTCGGAATTCTCTGTTTTAAATCGTTTTATTGCCGAAATACGGGATGTTAATATTCAGAAGGATCCAATGCGATTTCGAAGGAACATTGAACGTATTGGTGAAATAATGTGCTATGAATTAAGTAAGAGCCTGAATTATGATACTAAGACCGTGCAAACCCCCTTTGGTACTAAAGACATTGCTTTACCGATTGATGATCTTGTTCTTTGTTCGGTTTTACGTGCAGGGATTCCACTTCATCAAGGATTGTTGAATTATTTTGATAGGGCCGAAAATGCCTTTATCTCAGCCTATAGACATCACCCTAACGGAGGAGATGATTTTGAGGTTATTGTCAAATATTTTGCTGCACCGTCTTTGGGCAACAAAACCTTAGTACTCACTGACCCTATGTTGGCTACTGGTAGAACTCTGGAGAATGTTCTGAATGTTCTTAAGAGTCATGGAGAACCAAAACAGATTCACATTATTTCGGTAATTGGCTCTAAACAGGGTGTGGAATATATTAAAAGTGTTTTTCCAGAAGGCACCCATCTTTGGATAGCCGCCATTGATGACGAACTTACCAGTAAAGGATACATAATTCCTGGTCTAGGCGATGCTGGCGATTTAGCTTTTGGCGTAAAGCTTTAACCAAAACCCTTTTTCTTCGGATAGATTTCTTCTATCCTGCCATTTTCAATTGCTATTTTCTTGGTAACATAAGTTACTGCCAGGTCTTTCTTGTCCGTCTAATTTTGTCCCAAATTAATTAGATAATGAAGAAACTACTTTTGATAATGGCATTTTTTGGCGCTTCCTTTTATTTGCAAGCCCAAGAAGCAGTGTTTATTACCAAGGAAGAGGTGATTATCAAGGTTATTCAAGGGAATAATACCTTGAAAATATCGGAGCAGGAAGTAATGGCAGCTCAAGGGGATTATAATCAAACCAATGCCATATTCTTACCCAATATCAGTATTTCCCATACAGGTATTGCCACCACCAATCCGTTAATGGCTTTTGGTTCAAAACTGAATCAGAAAATTTTGACCGAAGCTGATTTTAATCCAGCACTACTAAATGACCCTGATCAGATTCAAGACTATGCCACCAGAATCGTGGTGCAGCAACCTTTATTGAATTTTGATGGTTTATATCAGCGTAAGGCTGCCAAAGCCAAATTAAGTGCTACAGAACTGCAGTCTGAACGTAAGCAGGATTATATACAATTATCGGTAGATAAAGCCTATATGCAATTACAATTGGCATACAAAACCGTAGAGGTCTTGAAAAAGGCCAAAAAGGCAGCACTTGAGAATAAACGGTTGGCAAACAATAGTTTTAAGCAAGGATACTTACAAAAATCGGATGTTTTGGCTGTTGAGGTTCGAGTGACCGAAATTGATAACCAATTGCAATATGCTAAGAGTAACATTAAAAATGCATCGAACCAACTATCGGTTTTGATGAATGATGAAAGCTACCAAATCTTACAGCCTTCTGATTCGTTGGTAATAATCACCAATGATATAAATTTTGAAAGTTTGCCTGAAAACAGAAAGGATATTCTCGCCATTTCCTCGGCATCTGAGGCTTATGAGCAAGCGTATAAGGCCGATAAAATGAGTTTTCTCCCCCGCCTCAATGCCTTTGGCACCTATGAATTGCATGATGATGACGTGTTTCAAGGTGATGCTGAAGGATACCTTTTTGGTGCGGAATTGAGATGGGATATTTTCGAAGGTTCTAAACGTTTTGGGAAGGCCAAAAAAAGCAAAGCCGAGTTTGAAAAATCCAAATTGGAATTAAATCAATATAAAGCAGAAAGTCAAGTTGAGCTGAATAGGGCCAAACGTATGCTTCAGGATGCCAAAAACAACTTGGAACTTACGG
>CAZYQR010000172.1:0-6063 GCA_964649755.1 uncultured Maribacter sp.
GCAGTTCGTTAAAAGGAACGGGGGTGGGTCTTCTTCTTATTAGGATCAACACTAAGGATAAATTCGAAATGTTTGGGGATTTCGTTGTCGTAACGGGAGAGTATAATTATAAATTTGGAGGTGTGATCAACAAAACTTTCAAGGTTGAACCTGGTGGGACAATCGTATGGGACGGAGATCCTTTGTCAGCAGAACTGAATATGGAAGCAATTTATTCCTTGAATGCCAACCCAGCACCGTTACTTGATAATCCAGGTTATACACGCAGAATACCTACTGATGTGATTATTAAATTAACAGATGAGTTAGAAAGCCCGGAAATTGATTTTAGCATTGAATTCCCGGGCACCAGTTCAATCATTCAATCTGAATTGGAATACCGTTTGCAGGATCCGCAAGTCGAAGAAAGGAATGCGATTTATCTTTTGGCACAAGGTACTTTCGTGAATGACCAAAGTGGTATAAACCGACAAGCCGTTACTGGAAATTTAATACAATCAGCATCTGGATTGTTGAACCAAGTACTTAGCACGGGCGATGATAAATTTAATTTGGGTCTTTCCTATGAACAAGGTATTCAGGATACGGAAACCCAAATTGGAACAGAGAACCGTATAGGAGTTACAGTCTCTACCCAAATAAGTGACCGTATTCTCTTGAATGGCAAGGTGGGTGTGCCTGTCGGCGGGGCTACTGAAACTGTAGTTGCCGGTGACTTTGAGTTACAGGTTTTATTGAATGAAGAAGGAACGTTAAGTGCCAAATTTTTTAATAGGGAGAATGAGATTCAGGAATTTTTGGGAGACCGCCAAGGGTATACACAAGGAGTTGGTTTATCCTATGAAGTGGATTTTAATAGTTTTAAGGAATTAATGGGTAAAATGTTCAGTAGTCGAGAAACCAAGAATAAACAAAAAAATCCAGACCCATTGCCCGTTGAGGTCATGGGAAAAGATAGCTTATTGCTCTTTCAACAAAAATCAAAAGGGTTATGATTTTTAGCACAATTTCCATCTTGAATGTGCCATTTAGAACAGCATTCAATTAATTTTCCATCTAAATCGTTATAGCGGGCTTTCACTAATAATATTAAGAGCTTTAGAGTTCTTTTATTGGAATAAGTTTGTTAATTTTGTGGGCTTAATTTTGTAGATGCCAGATATTAAAAAGATAGGTGTTTTTACATCTGGGGGTGATTCTCCAGGCATGAATGCCGCTATACGATCTGTTGTAAGAACATGTGCATATTTGAAAGTTGACTGTGTTGGTATTTATAGGGGATATGAAGGTTTGATCGAGGGTGATTTTAAGCCCATGGGTGCCAGAAGTGTCAACAACATTATCAATAAGGGAGGTACCATTCTAAAGTCTGCAAGATGTGTTGGGTTTAGGACCAAAGAAGGTCGTAAAAAGGCCTATGAACAACTGAAGTCAGAGGGTATAGATGCCTTTGTGGTGATAGGCGGGGATGGAAGTTTTACCGGTGCAATGATTTTTAATCAGGAGTTTGATTTTCCGGTAATTGGTATTCCAGGGACGATTGACAATGATATCTTCGGAACAACTTTTACCTTGGGATTTGACACTGCGTTAAATACCGTGGTTGAGGCGATAGATAAAATTCGTGATACTGCCAGTTCTCATAATAGATTGTTCTTTGTTGAGGTTATGGGGCGTGATGTAGGCCATATTGCCTTAAATGCCGGTGTAGGTGCTGGTGCTGAGGAAATTTTGATTCCAGAAGAGAACCTAGGTCGTGAACGGTTATTGGAATCTTTAAAAAGAAGTAAGAGATCTGGTAAATCTTCAAGTATCGTTATTGTTGCTGAGGGTGATAAGACCGGAAAGAACATTTTTGAACTCAAGGACTACGTCGAGGAGAACTTACCGGATTACGATGTTCGTGTTTCAGTTTTGGGGCATATGCAGCGTGGAGGAGCACCGTCTTGTTACGATCGTGTTTTGGCAAGTAGAATGGGTGTAAAAGCAGTAGAAGCCTTATTGGAAGGACAAACCAACTTAATGGTTGGCATTCTAGCCAATAATCTTATTCTTACACCAATTGAAAAAGCGATCAAAGGATCTACAAAAATAAATAAAGAACTCATAAGGGTTTCGGAAATAATGACAACATAGTATTAATTTAAAATAGTAGAAAAATGTCAAAATTGAAAATAGGTATTAACGGATTTGGTAGAATTGGAAGATTGGTTTTCCGTGAATCAACCAAAAGAGATGGCGTAGAAGTTGTTGCAATAAACGATTTATTGGATGTTGAACATTTAGCGTATTTATTGCAGTACGATTCTGTTCATGGTAAATTTGATGGGACTATCGAAGTAAAAGACGGTCATCTTGTCGTTAATGGCAAAACTGTGCGTATTACGGCAGAAAAAGATCCTAAAAATTTAAAATGGGATGAAGTAGGTGCTGAAATCGTTGCTGAATGTACGGGTATCTTCACAAATTTGGAAAAAGCACAATACCATATTGATGGTGGAGCTAAGAAAGTAGTTATTTCTGCACCTTCTCCAGATGTCCCAATGTTTGTTATGGGTGTAAACCATGATGAGGCCAAAGCGTCTGACACCATTGTTTCCAATGCTTCATGTACTACCAACTGCCTGGCTCCAATAGCTAAGGTTTTAAATGATAATTTCGGAATCAAGGGAGGTTTAATGACCACTGTCCATGCAACTACTGCTACTCAATTAACAGTTGATGGCCCTTCAAGAAAAGATTGGAGAGGCGGTAGAAGTGCGCTTTTAAACATTATACCATCTTCAACAGGAGCTGCCAAGGCAGTAGGTAAAGTTATACCTGAGTTGAATGGTAAGTTGACGGGTATGGCATTTAGAGTGCCAACTGCTGATGTTTCTGCAGTCGATTTAACAGTGCAATTAGAAAAGGAAACTTCTTATGACGAAATCAAAAAGGTCATGAAAGCAGCCTCCGAAGGCCCAATGAAAGGAGTTTTAGGCTATACTGAAGAAGCCGTAGTTTCCCAAGATTTTATTGGTGATGCAAGAACCAGTATTTTTGATGCTGGCGCTGGTATACAATTAAGTCCGAAGTTTGTGAAAGTTGTCTCTTGGTATGACAATGAATCAGGATACTCCAATAAATTGGTTGACTTAGCACAATACGTGCATGGCCTTTAAGCTTAAAAATTAGATTATCCATTCAATCCTGAAAATTAGTTGTTGAACAATTATTTTCAGGATTGTTTTTAAATAGTGATTTATGATATTAATTGTTGATAGTGGCGCTACAAAGTCTGATTGGATAGCTCTTGATGAAAAAGGAAACCAATTATTTTTGACCCAAACCCTAGGTTTAAGTCCGGAAGTTCTTACACGTCCGGTTATTGAGGATCGTTTGGCCAATAATTTTGAACTTTCAAAAAATAAGGATGATGTTAGCCATTTATATTTTTATAGTGCAGGTTGCGGTACAGAGCGTATGAAGATTTTCATCAAGGAGATTTTTACCGATTTTTTCCCAAATGCTAAAATTGAGATTAGGGAGGACACCTATGCGGCTATATATTCAACAACTAAAATAGGTCACCAAGGTATAGTTTGTATTTTAGGGACAGGTTCTAATTGCAGTTATTATGACGGACATCAACTTTTTCAAAAAGTGACTTCATTGGGCTATATCCCTATGGATGATGGTAGTGGTAATTTCTTTGGCCGAAAACTGATCAGGGATTATTATTTTCATAAAATGCCCCAAGACTTGGGAATTAAATTTGCTAAGGAATATAATTTGGAAGCCGATGTAATCAAGGAGCATTTATATAAGCAACCCAATCCGAATACCTATTTGGCAACCTTTGCAAGATTTATGATTGAAAACAAAGACCACCCCTATTGTAAAGGTGTTATAGATAAAGGTTTTCAACAATTCGTCAACAATTACATCATGCAATTTGAATTGGCAACTAAAGTCCCTGTCCACTTTGTAGGTAGTATTGCCCATTATCTAAAAGATGAACTTACAACTGTTCTTGAGCGTAATGATCTAGTTGTTGGCGTTATTCGGCAAAGACCCATAGAAGGGTTGGTCCAATTTCACCTAGAGAACCTCTAATACCAATTTAAAATCAATAGGTATAATACTCCATCTAAGGGAACCTTATACCCTGTCTTCCAAAAACAAAGCCCTGACGGGATACCGTCAGGGCTTTGTTTTTAGTATTATTTTGGTATAAATTACGCAATGGTGATTTTTTCATCCAAATACACATCCTGGATGGCATTTAGAAGGGTAACACCTTCTGCCATGGGTTTTTGAAAAGCCTTTCGACCGGAGATCATTCCCATACCGCCTGCACGTTTATTGATTACAGCAGTTTTAACGGCCTGAGCCAAATCATTTTCACCTGAAGATCCACCAGAATTAATTAATCCAGCCCTGCCCATCAGGCAGTTCATCACCTGGTATCGCGTTAAGTCGATCGGATGGTCCGTGGTTAGCTCGGAATATACTTTATCATGTGTTTTAGCAAAATTGATAGCTTTAAAGCCACCGTTGTTTTCAGCCTGTTTTTGTTTTACGATATCTGCTTGAATGGTCGCTGCCAAATGATTGGCCTGTCCCGTAATATCAGCAGATGCATGATAGTCCTTTCCGTCCTTTTTGAAACCTGGATTACGAAGGTAGGCCCAAAGCACAGTGACCATTCCCAGCTCGTGGGCATATTCGAAAGCCCTGGCCACTTCCTCTATCTGTCGGTTGCTCTCTTCTGAACCGTAATAAATTGTTGCTCCGACCGCTATACATCCCATTCCAAAAGCCTGATCGACACTGGCGAACATGATCTGATCAAATTTGTTGGGATAGGTCAGTAGTTCGTTGTGGTTCAATTTAAGGATAAATGGAATCTTGTGCGCATATTTCCTCGATACAGATCCAAGAACACCAAGAGTAGATGCAACGGCATTACAACCCCCTTCTATAGCAAGCTCAACAATCTTTGCAGGGTCAAAATAAATAGGATTCGGTGCGAACGATGCTCCCGCTGTGTGTTCAATACCTTGATCTACAGGCAGTATTGATACGTATCCGGTACCTGCCCCACGTCCATTATTAAACAGGGTTTGCATATTGCGTAATACGACAGGGTTTCTGTCTGAAGATGTCATAACACGATCCACAAAATCCGGACCGGGTAGATGTAAATGTTCTTTCTTTACCGTGTTACACTTGTGATCTAACAGGTAACTGGCTTCTTTGCCTAAAATTTTCTCAATGTTTAATGCCATAATAGTATTGTTTTCAAACTACATATAAAGATACGGCGATAAAGCCATTTTAATGCTCCATTTCCAAGGTTTTTTTTAGGAAATCTTAATAAGATTATCAGCATAATTTAGTACTTTAACATTGCGTTTCTGGGTGTGATTTAGAATACGTATTTAAATAATAATATATTATGGCAAAAATTAAAAAATTCAAAGGAACTATTGGTATCTTAACTGGTGGGGGAGATGTCCCTGGGCTCAATCCGGCTATTAGAGCGGTTACATTCAGAGCTATTCGTGAGGGATACAGAGTAATAGGATTTAGAAGAGGTTGGGGAGGTTTAATAGATATTATTAGAAACAGCAAACACGACAATAGTAATAACTTTACTGAATTGTCGCAGATTGTAGTAAACAAAGCGGCAAGAACCGGGGGGACTTTCCTGCATACTTCAAGGACTAGGGCAAGTCATGTATCAAATCTGTTGGTTCCTGAACATTTACGAGATTCATATAATAAAGAAGTGAATGATCTTACGCCTGAGGTAATCAAAAACCTTGATTGGCTGGGCGTAGACTATTTAATTGCCATTGGAGGTGATGATACACTTAGTTATGCTGTGCATCTTTTTAAACAGGGTGTAAAAGTCATGGCCATTCCCAAAACCATGGATAATGATGTTCCCGGAACGGATTACTGCATTGGATTTAGCACATGTGTTACCAGAACCATTAGTCTTACAAACAGTCTCCGGACTGCAGCGGGCTCACACGAAAGATTTCTGGTATTGGAAGTATTTGGACGTTATGCTGG